>DUMX01000232.1 GCA_012839665.1 Gelria sp. | reverse complement strand
TTCCCTACACTTCCCACCGAAGGCTGAAGCCTCCGCTACCGGTAGTTGGCCGGTTGTCTAGCTATTTCGTCTTTATCTCGCGATTCGTAGCGGAGGCTTCAGCCTTCGCTATCCTTAAAAAATTTATAAAAAATCAGTGTTAATCTGTGCCCGAAGGGTCTGTGTTATCTGTGTCTATTTCTGTATTAAATCGGCGCCTAATTATAGGGCTTTTTCGTTGATTTCTTTTTTGATTTTACTGATAAACTCAGCCAGGGGCATGGCTCCGATATCGCCCTGTTTACGGTGACGCACGGCTACAGTATCAGCTTCTTTTTCCTTATCCCCCAGGATAAGCAGGTAGGGAATCTTTTGTAGCTGCCCTTCTCTTATCTTATAACCTATTTTCTCGCTACGAAGGTCGCTATCTACCCTGATATCCTGTTTTTCCAACTCCGCCCGTACCTGCAAAGCATAGTCGTGCTGCCTCTCGGTTATAGGCATAACCCGCACCTGCAGTGGTGCCAACCAGGTGGGAAAAGCCCCGGCAAAATGTTCGGTAAGTATACCGATAAACCTTTCAATACTGCCGTAAATAACCCGGTGAATCATGACCGGACGGTGTTTTTCCCCATCCTCGCCGATATAAGTCAGGTCAAATTTTTCCGGCATTTGAAAATCAAGCTGAATAGTACCACACTGCCAGGTCCGGTCTAGAGAATCCTGCAGATGAAAATCTATCTTAGGACCGTAAAAAGCCCCATCACCCTCATTAACTATATATTCTATGCCCTTCTCATTTAAGGCCTGGATAAGAGCATTAGTGGCAATTTCCCAATCTTCCTCTGTCCCCATGGAATCTTCCGGCCTGGTCGATAGTTCTACATGATAGGGAAAACCAAATAAACTATAGAAACGGTCTACCAGGTCAATTACACCCTTTATTTCATCAATAATTTGTTCCGGTAACATGAAAATATGGGCATCATCCTGGGTAAAGGCACGTACCCTCATCAAACCATGCAGTACTCCCGATAGCTCATGCCGGTGCACCAGCCCCAACTCCCCCATTCTAATGGGTAGTTCCCGATAGCTGTGCAGATCCTGCTTATAAATTATCATACCCCCCGGGCAGTTCATAGGTTTTATAGCGTAATCGCCTTCATCAATAGTAGTAAAGTACATATTTTCCTGGTAGTGGTCCCAGTGCCCGGACCTTTCCCACAATTCCCGGCTTAAAATAATAGGAGTGCGTACTTCCTGATAACCGGCTTTACGATGTTCTTCCCGCCAAAAATTCTCCAGCTCATTACGTAAAATCATACCTTTAGGCATAAAGAAGGGAAACCCTGGCCCCTCCTCAACGATAGTAAATAACCCTAATTCCCGGCCTAAACGCCGGTGGTCGCGCTTTTTCGCCTCTTCTAATTTGTGCAAATACTCATCCAACATAGATTTCTTAGGAAAAGAAGTGGCATAAATCCGCTGCAGCATAGGATTATCTTCACGCCCCCGCCAATAAGCACCGGCCAGGCTCATCAATTTGAGGGCCTTTAATTTGCCGGTTGAGGGAACGTGAGGTCCGGCACAAAGGTCAACAAACTCTCCCTGCTGATACAAGCTAATAGTTGCATCCTCAGGTAAATCCTGGATAAGCTCCACTTTATATACTTCATCCTGCTTACTAAAGTAATCCAGGGCTTCTTCCCGGCTTAATTCTTTTCTAACAAAGGGATAATCCGCCTTAATGATAGCATTCATCTCTTTTTCAATCAGGGCAAAATCTTCCGGGGTAAAGGTATGGGAACTGTCAAAATCATAGTAAAACCCCCGGTCAATAGCAGGGCCTATAGCCAGCTTCGTTTCCGGCCATAATCTTTTTACCGCCTGGGCCATGACGTGAGACGAAGAGTGGCGGTAAACATCAGCAGCCTGCTGGTCTTCAAACATTAGTAAATCCAAGTCGCCATCTTCATAAATCATGGTGTTAAGGCCGGTTAATTCGCCGTTAAATACTCCGATTACCGCATTTTTAGCCAACCGGGGACTAATATCTTGCGCTACCTGCAGCAGGGTAACCCCTTTGGGATACTCACGTTGGCTACCATCTTTTAAACTAATTGAAACCATATTTTAAACCTCCTGCTATAGAAAGCCCTTTAACTCAAAAACAATAAAATTCCATCTTGAACTAAACCTATAAAAAGGCCCAGGACTCCACCTAATATTTCAATAGCCCGTAATTCCGGGGAAGAAACCTCCCGTATCATCTCTTCCAACTGATCCAAGTCAAACTCGTTTACCTTGTCCTCAACAATTTTACTAACCTTTATTTCATTATTCAGATAATCCTGTCCCGATTGAAAGGTCTTCCTAATCATGTTTTCCGCTTCCTGGCGGATCAGCTTTTCCAACCCATCAGCTATTACTTGTGTTACTTTGGCTGGTACAATACGCGGCATTATCTCCTCCAGCCTGTCCCTTACCACCGTAATAAGCTGCCTGCTTATAGTTTCCCGTACTTCCGGGGTATTAATTTTTTCAAACAAGTCATCCAAAGACAGCAACTGTTCCTCTACCAAATTGCCTAAACTGCTAGCCAGTTCTGCCCGGCGCTTAGGGAGTAAGCCATGTAACTGGAAAAACAGAAGGTTAACCGGCTGCCGTGGCCAAAATAACATCCTTATTGCCACCACATTAGTCAGATAACCGATAAAAGCACTGATTAGAGGGATGAGAATAAACTTATACATTAGAATTTCACCCTAAATCAAAGGCATAATACATTACCTAAAGAATATATCAAATTTTGTATGTTGTAGCAATAAAAATGGCAGGAAGGAGAATAGAACTTTAATGGACACAGACCACACAGATTTTCCAGGATTAACACAGATTATTTTTTAAAATATAACCTGACCCCAGCTACTATTCTCGTAGGTAGTTGCCAGGTTAGTTCTTCCGAAGGCTTTCTAATAATTCAATTTCAATGTTCTCTACCCTCTTTACCGGAGTAATACTGATAACAACGCTCACAGCCGGGGCATTCACTGATTTTTTCTCTAAAAACGCTTTTTATTATTTCCACCGGTTCATTATTAAGATTAGCAACGTTATGAAGGACTATTTTGCGAGGGGCAATGGTAATAAGAATGCTTATCAACACATCATCCAGATTAATCTCATCCAACAACATTTCATCCAAATAATAATTAATATAATTTTCTTCGATTTTAATACCCTTACCATCCCAGAGATAGAATATGCCGTTTGCTCCCATCATCAGATTAACTTCATATATTTTGGGTGCCTGGGTATCTACAAAATAACGCAACAAATTAATAAATTCGTTGTATTCCTTTTGATTGCGTAGTTCTTCCAGGGCTACTTCCACTGCAAACTTCAATTCAGTCAGGTAATCCTGCATACAAAAGTTTATAAAACCTTCCACATTTACAGTTAAATTATTATTAATATAATCTAGCAATCGGTGCGTAATGCGGTTTTTTCTGCTGAAATTCATCAACAAATTCAGGCTTTCATTGTCATGACATTTCTTTAAAAACTCTGCCGCCCGCTGGTGTACACTATCACGTTCTTCCTGCGACAGGTGACGACAGCTCCGCATTATTTCCTTGCGCAACAATTTATCTTCCCAGTCGTTTACTATATGCTCAGCCAGTATTTCAGAAATTTGATGTTTAAAGATATAGATAATATCCTCATTGCGAAAAACACCATTTGATTGGTCACCTTCCAAACGTAAGATAACCAATTTTACATTACCCTCAAGCTCTTTACAGGAAAGAGAGGGTATATATCCTCTTTGCTTAATCCAGCGTAAGCGATTGTAATAATCGCCCAGCAGCGAATCTGTATTAATATCGGTTAAAACCTGGAATTCATATAACACAAAAATGGCCTCCACTAAACTAAAAAGATACTTTATTATATGTTTAGCAGTTTTTCATTATTCAAACCTGGAGGCCAAGAAATTAATTGATAAAAAAATAGAACTTTTTTAGACACTGAATACACTGAAAAGTATGAAAAACACTGAGTTTTTTAATTTTTAAAGATGCGGATTTATGTAGTTTTTGGATTGCAGTGATCGGCCGGGCAGA
>DUMX01000365.1 GCA_012839665.1 Gelria sp. | reverse complement strand
TAAAATTTTTCGTAGGGGCAGACCTTAATGGTAGCGCATTAGCACTACATCTGTGTGCCCGTAGGGATGTCAAAAAAATCCGCGTAAATCCTTACTATTCCGCGCCTTCCGCGTCTATTCCCCCGTCGATTTACGCGGATTTTTTTGACATCCCTACGGGCACACAGATGTAGTGCTAATGCGCTACCATTAAGGGAGCTGACTTTTTAAAATTTTTCGTAGGGGCAGACCCATGTGTCTGCCCGGCCGACCCCTAACTTTAGGAGTTCCGTAGCGGAGGCTTTAGCCCTCCGCTCTCATTAAAATAAAATTCAGTGCTTTTCATAAAAAATCTGTGTCCATTAATTAAGGAGGCATTTATGAAACTACCGGAGCTGGTTTTGCCGGCGGGTAATCTGGAAAAACTGAAAACTGCCATACTATTTGGGGCTGATGCCGTTTACCTCGGAGGTAAAGAATTCAGCCTGCGCGCTTATGCTGATAACTTTACCCTGGAAGAAATTACTGCCGGACTAACCTTTGCCCGTCAGCATAACAAAAAAATCTATGTTACTGTAAACATCCTGGCCCATAACCGGGATTTACAACACCTGCCCCCTTACCTGGAAAAACTAGAAGAAATACAGGTTGACGGCCTGATTATATCCGACCCCGGTATTATTAAACTGGCCCGGCGTTATGCCCCTACCATTCCACTTACACTCAGCACCCAGGCCAGCGTAACCAACTATGAGACTGCAAGCCTTTACCGCGATTTGGGAGTCAAACGCATAGTACTGGCCCGTGAGCTCAGCCTGGAGGAAATCCAAGAGATAAAAGAACGAGTAGATATAGAAATAGAAATGTTTATCCACGGAGCTATGTGCGTCTCCTACTCCGGCCGCTGCCTGCTGTCCCACTATATGACTGGCAGGAGCGCCAACTACGGCGCCTGTGCCCACCCTTGCCGCTATCGCTATGCCCTGATGGAAGAAAAACGCCCCGGTCAGTACTACCCTATAGAAGAGGATCAGCACGGCAGTTACATCCTGAACTCTCGTGACCTCTGCCTCTTGGAGTACGTGCCCCGGCTTACAGATATAGGAATTGACGCCTTTAAAGTAGAAGGCCGCATGAAAAGCCTCCTCTATGTGGGCAATGTCGCCTCCGTCTACCGTCAGGCTATTGACCGCTATACTGCTCATAAAGAAGAATTCTCCGTAAACGAATTGAACCAGTGGCTGGAAGAACTAACTAAAACAGCTACCCGCCCCTTTACCAACGGTTTTATAGAAGGGGAATCCCCCCTATTACAGGATATAAATAAAGAAGAAAAGCCGCAGCGGGCAGATTTTTGTGGCATCGTCCGCGGTTACCATAGTGACAAAAACATGCTCGAAGTAGAACAAAGAGCCAACTTTGGTCCTGGAGACCCATTACAGCTAATGGTACCGGGAGGAAACCTCCTCCCCCTGGATTTACAAGAACTATACGATGAAGAATTCAACCCCATTGACCGCGCCCGCCACGCCCGTCAGACCGTTTATATCCCTTACCCCAACCCCTTAAGCCCATACACCATCCTAATAACGGTGCCAGGCACTTAAGTTGTTAAGTTATTGAACGCGGGGTTAACTGCCATATCGGTGGTTGACCCTGTTTTTTTGTGAGCAGAGCCACTGTGTCCGGAGCACACAAGGGGATGAAGAAAGCTGG
>DUMX01000016.1 GCA_012839665.1 Gelria sp. | reverse complement strand
GAGGCTTTAGCCTTCACTATCCTTTAAAAATATAATAAAATTCAGTGTTAATCATAAGAAATCAGTGTCCTTCAGTGTCTAATCCCCGTCTATTTCCCTATTAATCATCATAGACCTTGAAGAAGGACTTTTCATTTTCCCAGGCATGGGATTCCAGGAATTGGGCCGGTGGTTTTAAGACCGTTGCTTTACACTGTGCAGTAACCGTGCCGTCAGCCAGACGCAATTCGCCTGCTACCCGGGCCCGTTTTTTACCGCCTTTTTCTACCCAACCTACGGCTATAAGGGGTTGGTCGGTAGGCGTGGGACGGCGATATTTAAGCTCCAGACGAGTAGTAAGCATCAGAGCATCATTATCCCCGTTAATCAACATGGCTCTGCCTGAAGTTTCGTCCAGGATGGCAGCAATTATACCCCCATGAACCACTCCGGGATAACCATTGAAATGGGATGGTACCATCAGTTTTGACCATACTATTTGCTTCTCTACATCATTATACCAGTTCATTTTTAAGCTAACCTCGTTCTCCCGTCCACATACAAAACAACTGCGGGAGTTAGGCTGTTTACTGCTTTTATTAAACACAGGTTCCTCCCCCTTTAAAAAGTACGCTAACAAAAATTTCCTTCTAGACCTTTTCAACCTCAGGATAATCTACTTCGAAGGTTTCGACACTTACTTTTTTCATCTTTTGCTCTTTTTTCGGTTTATTACGAAAAGTTTTGGGAGTATTGACTATAGAGTTAACTACATCCATACCTTCTATAACCTTACCGAAGGCGGCATAATCTCCATCCAGGTGGGGGGTCTTATCTACCATGATGAAAAATTGGGAACCAGCAGAATCAGGTTGCGCGGTCCGGGCCATAGATAGTACTCCCGCTTCATGTTTGAGCGGGTTGGGGTGGCCATTATTAGCAAACTCGCCCTTGATGCTATAGCCCGGGCCTCCAGCACCTGTCCCCTGGGGACAACCGCCCTGAATAACGAACCCGGGTATTATCCGGTGAAATATCAGTCCATCATAGAACCCCTCTTTGGTAAGGGAAATAAAGTTACTAACGGTATTAGGAGCTACATCAGGATATAGTTCAGCCTTGATGATATCCCCGTTTTCCATTTCAATAGTTACTTCTGGATTTCTATTATTACTCATGGTACCATCCTTTCGACGTTTAATTATGGCTTATTATAGCAGAAAACATGGAGAAATATACCTGACCGTGGTAGAGTTTTATGTATACTGGTAGGGAGAAAAGTGGAGGCCATTGGAAAGAGCTTCCACTGGATAGGAATTATATTGAATCAAAATTTAATCTGGGTAGGAAAAAGATCAGGAGTATAGAAAACAGTTAAAAAGGCTTATGCTAAGGTAGGAATATTACGAAATAAAAAGGAGCAGGTATGGAGTCTAAACAAATAGTTTTAATCGGGTTAATTGGTACTGCCTTAATGACGGCACTAGTTTTAAGTGGTTGGGTAGCCGATATGGTGTTAGCCTTTGTAGTGTTGGTAGCCGGGATATTGCTAACTTATTATATTGCTCTTAACCAGAAGAGAATTGAAAAATATAGCACGTTACGGCGTGTAACGAAAGCTAGCGCAGAAATCATGGTACAAACTGACTTGGCTGCAGTTCTAAATTGCTTAACTGTTCATGCGCAATCACTATTTGAAATTGAAAATGTTCTCTTATGGCTCCCGGGTGACAACATTACCTGGCCAAAGAATCACGAGTACAATGATTTGTTCGCGGATTTAGAAGCAAGGGTTAAGTCAACTTCCGGAGTCCTCCAATTAACCAAGCGTGGAAAGAGTAGCTTTACCTGGCCTGAAAACGTTACCTGGATGGGTGCTTATTCATTAAGAAAGGAAGGAGAGTTTCGAGGGATTTTGCTTTTATTAGATTCTCGTAAAGATAGGTTACAGAGGCTTTCTGGCGAAATGCTTAATATTTTATGCCATCAAGCTACTGCTACCATAAATCGTCTTTTGGCAGAGCAAGAGCAGAAAAAAGATGAGCAGATATTAATTAGAGCTCTCCTGGCTGGAACAGAGGCTGGTGACCCTATTTTTATAGGGCATAGTGAAAGGGTACATGCAGTTGCTAGTTTAATCGGCAGTAAGTTGGGTTTGGATAATGAGGAGATGAAAACATTGCATTATGCAGCCTTGCTACATGATATTGGCAAATATGCCGAAACTACAATTGACCCCGAAGATGCTGAAGTTGCTATTGACCATGCTACTGTCGGTGCCGAACTTATCCCTCCGATTGGTATTTTTAAACAGGTTAGGGAAGCGGTCAGGCACCATCATGAGCGCTATGATGGCAGTGGTTATCCTTTGGGATTAAGTAAGACTGATATACCATTTTCAGCCCGCATAATTGCTGTAGCTGACGTTTATGATGCTATAACCCACCTGTGCAGTGAGGAAGAAAAATTAGATTATCAAACTGCTTTAGGTGTTATTAAAAAAGCTACCGGTACAACTTTTGATCCGTTAGTAGTGGTAGCTTTAGAAGAAGTAGCCGATGAGGTGGCAAATCTTGAGCCCAGGTTAGATGAGGGAGAAGTAGAATGATGGGGGACAGAAGGATCAAAATAAAGTATAATGCGTTAAGATATGTTAAACAGGTGAGTGCTGGTGAATAAGCATAGATTTTATGTTTTTGCTATAATAATAGGCGTCATTTGTGCCGCCTATTTTATTTATACCGGGCAAAAAGCTAACTGTCCGGTTGCATCTACTAATGGTCAGGTTTCCTGTTTATTTCCTAATCCTGAATTAACTGCTTACAATATGGGACTTTATCTGGATATTAATACGCGCACCCTTTATGGCAGCACCGTAATAGATACCGTAAATAGTTGTGGCCAAACTCTAGAGGAACTTTACTTTACCGCTTATCCTAATGCTTTTCGTAATAAAGCTAAGACACCTGCACCAGCTGATGCCTACTACTGCGGTTTTAACGAAGGTTGGCTCCGAATTGATAGCCTGGAGGTTAACGGTAAATCGGTGGAATATCAGGAGGAAGGGGTCTTGATCAGGGCGTTATTGCCTGTAACCCTTTTGCCAGATAAGAGTATTAAGGTGGAAATGACCTGGAAGGCTAAAATTCCAAAGCTGGCTTATCGTTATGGCAGCAAAGCCGGTGTCTATATGCTGGGTAATTTTTATCCTACCTTAAATGTATTAAGTAATGGCGAGTGGCATAATTCTTATAATTCCGCTTATGGGGATCCCTTTTGCTTTCATGTTGCCAATTATACGGTTAATATCAATCTGCCCGAAGCCTACGACATGGTATCTACCGGTACTATTATTTCGCAATTAGCAGAAGATAATGGTAGAACTATATACTGGGTTAAAGCTGATAAAGCAAGGGATTTTTGTCTGCTGATAACATATGATTACCAAGAATTAAGCCAGGAAGTTAAAGGAAGAGATATAAAATGTTATACTCCGAGCAATAATGTAGATATATCATCTCGAATAGTTGAGCAAAGTGGTCAGATATTAGATTATTATTGTAATACCCTGGGTTCTTACCCCTATTCTGATTTTAAGGTGGCTTTTGTCCCCATGAAGGGTTTTCACGGGATGGAGTATTCGGGCTTGATTTTTTTACGGGAGGAGTTTCTAAACCCGGGTTATTATGATGAACAGAAGAGAATTTTTACATTAGCTCATGAAATAGCTCATCAGTGGTGTTACGCTATGGTGGGGAATGACCAGTTACGCGAGCCCTGGCTGGATGAAGGTCTGGCCAACTGGTTGGCATACAAATATATGCATAAATATATGGGGTATAGCCTACCAGATATTAATTACCAGCAGGGAGTGAACTTGTCTAAACAACTGCAGGACATGCGTTCTAATCGGGAGTATTATCGTATTGCTTATGAAGGCGGAGAAGCCTTCTGGTTCGGCCTCGAGCAAGAGCTGGGAGAGGAAATGGTAATTAAGGTTTTGCGCAGTTACCTGGCCGATTATAAGTTTAAGATTGCCAGCACCCGAGATTTGTTAGCCATTATTGAAAAAGAAGCTCATAAAGATATGGATTATTATTTTGATAAATGGTTTTAAACTGAAGCACCGTATTGTTTAAGTAGTTCGACAGCTTGAGGACTTAAGCGCTGATCACAAACCAGGGTAAGTATAATAGAGGAATTGCCGGGCAGGTCATAGGAGGATGATGACATACCACTGGCGGCAGGGTCAGCAGCAAATAGAGGTCCATAAGCCAGGTTGGATCCACTATTATCCATGGTTAGTGAAGAAAGATTAGTTTTGGTACGCCGATTCCTCCGAGGAGAGGAATAAGGGGAAATGCGGTCAACCTGGATTTCATGGTATCCGGCTTGTTTCAGTACATCTGCGGCTATTTGGGCATCGCTATAATCGGAGAAATAGGCAAAAATCGCCTGTTCGCCTGGTTGAAGTTGCATTTAATTTACCTCCTTGTAATAATAAGTACGGGGATATAAAGTGCCCCATTTTTATCAGTTTGACCATTTCGGTAAAAAATATTAGAAAATAACTTGAGGAGGGCATTCATGAATCCGGTTCAGGAACTTCACAACCTTTTGGAAGAATTAATAATTGAGGCTATAGAAGCGTGTAGGGAGGAGGGACGGCTGGATTATCAGCAACTTCCTGACTTTGTCATAGAGGTTCCCCGGGAAAAAGGGCATGGTGATTTTGCCTGTAATATTGCCATGTTATTAGCTCGGGAGGCTCGTATGGCACCGCGTAAAATTGCGGAAACTATTGTAACTATGATAAACAGTAAAAGCCATTTTCAGATTGAGAAAATCGAAGTGGCGGGACCGGGTTTTATTAATATTTTTCTGAATAACAGCTGGCTATATGATATTCCGGTACTGATCGCTGAATTGGAAGACCGTTATGGCTATAACCCTAGGTTAGGCCAACGGGTACAGGTGGAGTTTGTTAGCGCTAATCCTACTGGTAACCTGCACATGGGTAATGCTCGTGGGGGGGCTATTGGAGATACGTTGGCTAATATTCTTGACCGTGCCGGCTACGACGTGCAAAGGGAGTTTTACATAAACGACGCCGGTAACCAGATTGAAATCTTCACCGATTCTCTGGAAACTCGTTATCTGCAGCTAAACGGTCATGACTTACCTTTTCCTGAAGATGGTTATGCCGGGCAGGATGTGGTAGAAACGGTTAAACGTATAATCAGGCATTATGGTAAGCAACTGTTAGATATGTCATCAGAAGAAAGACGTAAGATTTTATTAGATTATGCCCTGGAGGAAAAAGTAAAATATATCCGTAAGACTCTAGAAAACTTTGGGGTTAACTATGAAGTTTGGTTTAGTGAAAAGACTTTGCATAAAACAGGTAAGATAGACGAGGTTGTAAATTATCTGCAAGAAAAGGGCTATGTTTATAAAGAGGAAGATGCGCTCTGGTTTAAATCTACTCTTTTTGGGGATGAGAAAGATGAAGTAATAATGAGAGCCAATGGTATACCTACCTATTTTGCAGCAGATATTGCTTATCATAAAGATAAATTTGAACGAGGCTTTGATTGGGTGATAAATGTCTGGGGAGCAGACCATCACGGTCATGTAGCCCGCATGAAAGGAGCTATGGAGGCTTTAGGTTATGACCCTGATAAATTGGATATCCTTTTAATGCAGTTGGTGAGGTTGTATCGTGGGGGCAATATTGTCCGTATGTCTAAACGTACTGGCACTACGGTTTCGCTGGATGAACTAATAGAAGAAGTTGGTCGTGATGCTGCTCGTTACTTTTTCGTTATGCGCAGTCCGGATAGTCATCTTGATTTCGACCTGGAGTTGGCCAAGCAGCAAAACCAGGAAAATCCGGTGTATTATGTTCAATATGCTCATGCCCGGATATGCAGCATTTTTCGCCAGGCAGAAGCAGCCGGGGTTAGGATGTCTGGAATAGCAGAGATTGACCCTTCCCTGTTACAGGAAGAGGAGGAACTGGCTCTATTAAGGAAAATTGCTGATTTTCCGGAAGAGATATCTGTTGCTGCTCGGACTATGGCACCACAACGAATAGCTCGCTATGTATTGGAGCTGGCTGGATTGTTTCATAGCTTTTATAATCATCACCGGGTATTATGCCAGGACCAGAGATTACAAAATGCTCGCCTGTTGCTGATGCATGTCACCCGTATAACTATTAAAAACTCACTTAAAGTTTTGGGAGTAAGTTCACCAGAAAGAATGTAGGAGGGATATATTTGGTACCACGTAAGAAAAGTGAAGCAGATTGGGCAGTGGAGATATTGGCGGAAAAACAGGAAGCTATACACTATCTCGACTTACTAAAAGCTATTGCCAAACAGATGGGTAAAAAAACCAACCCTCCCAGTCTGACTTCTATTTACACTCGCTTAAACATGGATAATCGATTAGTTTACCAGGGAGATGGTTATTGGTATTACGATGCCAATAGGCTAAGAAAGGAGGAATAGACGGTGATAATAAAATGGCTGGGACATGCTTGTTTTCTACTAGAAACTTCCGGTAAAAAGCTAGTAACTGACCCATTTGATGCTGGAATGGGTTACCAGCCCTACACGGAAAAAGTTGATATAGTAACCGTAAGTCATGAACACTATGATCATAATGCAGTTGATACCCTCTCCGGTAATCCTCGGATTATCCGGGAAACCGGTCCTATTACCGTCAACGGGATTAATTTATTGGGAATCAGTAGCTATCACGATGACAAACAGGGACGGGCACGGGGTTCTAACACTATATATAAAATAAGCAGTGAAAACCTGGATGTTCTTC
>DUMX01000231.1 GCA_012839665.1 Gelria sp. | reverse complement strand
TTAATACATACTTACCATCGGCAAATCCGCCTACAAATCCTGTCGTCTCCACTTCTCCATTCACTCAACCCTAACACCCTTTTGGTGCTGGAAACAATAGATTTTGCCTCCGAAACGTTCACTATGATCCAAACAATATTGTTTGACTTTCGGAGAAACAGGTTGCCCGCAAACCACACAAATGTCCTGCCCGTCAATTTCCTTATGTTCAGGTTGAGGTTCAGTTTCTAATGCTGCACTGACTTCCAAGATACGGGGCTCGACTTCCTGAATATTTCTCACTGATAATAATGCCTTTACCAGATCGTCTCGATCCCATAGCTTTACCCCATTGGTCTGAGCCAGTTTTTCTGCCTGTTTGGTATAAAAGCTATTGGTAACCACCATAGCTTCATCGCATTGGTAATATCCCTTGGCAGCCACCGCTTCCTGGATTGCCTTAACCCCTACCTTGTTCTTATAGCGCTTCGCCTGGATAACAGTCTTAATCCTGTTTTTCCAAACTACCAGGTCAGCGCCATAATCTCCGACATAACGAGTCCGTTCCACCCGGTATCCCAGCTTATTGAATAATACCTCCAGATATTTTTCAAAGGTTTTTCCGTCCATCTTATCAATATCATTAATACCTGAACGGGCCAGGCGTTGCATTCGATACATGTCATAAATAAGCTTAACGGCAAGCGGTGCTAGAATAATGGCGAATATTGGCCATACCGATATAACTCCCTGAAATATGGCCTTAAGTACAAGACTTGAAACGTTTTCCAATGATTAATTCCCCCTTAATAATATCTTAATGAGCGTTACCCCTTTACCCTCGTCTCATAATACCTCCCAATCTGCCGCTCACATATCCCCAGCAATTCATCCTTATCTTCTTCCGTAAGCCGCTTCCAGAGCGATGGTACGAAGGCCACCTGGCTCAGGTCTTTGCGGTGTTCCAGGAAAAATTTGCGTTCGAATTTCTCGAAGGGCATGGTCAACATCAGTCGGGCTACGTCGAAGTCACTCATTTCTTTAACCCGGTTAATTGTTGCCTTGGGTGTCTCTATCTGCAGACCGGCATCAGCCCGCTGTTCATAAAATGCACGAAAGTAGCTTACTAATGCTGCCAGGTCCACCTGCCCTTTTTCATTGGCCAAAGTTAATATGCCTTTAAGCATTACTGGTTTATGGGAAGTGGTCATGTGCCCGGCTTTCACATATTTGAAAAAGTCTTGCCTAATTTCTTCGGGCTTGCGGGCAGGTATATCAAGTTGTTGTCTTATATCCTCCAGGCGGTCACGCTTAAAATAGCGATGGGTAACTCTTCCCATGGGTAATTCAAAGTCAGGGCCAGGAGTAATCTTGCCCTCATCAACCCAGCGCCGGGCGGTGGCATCATCCACGTACAATTCCAAAGCTAGTTCATGCAGGGACATCATATCTTTGATTTCTTCCTGCCAGTCGAAGAGGTCTACCAATTCGTAATCTTTTATAAAGATATTATGTGGTAGAATCGTGTCAATTTTTTCACCCAACCGTAAACGGCGGTTCTCTTCCTTCATTTGTTCAGGCGGAGCCATTACCAGGCCACCTGGCCGGTATTCCCGTAAACGTAGCAAACGATGAAGATTTACGGAATGATTATGCCGAACCGTATTATCAATAAAATCAAATACTAGCAAAGCTTCCTTCCCCGGTGCTTTACGTGTTCCCCTCCCCAATTGTTGCAGGTAAATGACCTTAGACAGTGTAGGTCGAGCCATGAATAGCACTGCCGTTTCCGGGCTATCCCATCCTTCATTAAGAATGTCACAGGCACATAAAACCTTTACCTTGCCCTGGTGGTAATTTTCCAGAACCGCCTCTCTATCTTGCTTTTTCATGCGCCCTTCCACTACCTCGGCCTTAACCCCGCTATCTCGAAATAGCTTTGCAACTTCCCTGGCATGTTGTACGCTAGCACAAAAGATCACAGCTCTTTCCCCGGGTACATGGGAAAGATAAGTTTCTACGATTAATCGATTGCGTTCGGGGACATGCACACAGTTATCCAGGTCACGGTAGTTATAGCGAACTCCGTTAATCCGCACCCGGCTGAAATCTATATTGGTTTTCACCCTTACACAACGGATAGGTACCAGTTCCCCAATTTCCACTGCTGTCTTTAAATCCAGGCGATGAGCTTCATTCTGGAATATCTCCATAATCGATTCTTGGTCATGGCGCTCCGGTGTTGCGGTCAATCCTAATAAAAAACGGGGTTTAAAATAGGATATTACTTTACGGTAAGTAGTGGCAGCAGCGTGATGGGCTTCATCAATGATTATGTAACCGAAATGTTCAGGGTCAAACTGTGATAAGCGATTATGTAGCCCCTGGATGCTGGCTATCATTACATCTGCATCTAGAGGACCAGAATAATTATCGATAATCTTCACCCGAACCTGGGGCCACAATTCCTTGAATCGATTGGCCGCCTGCTGTAAGAGCTCAAGGGTATGGGCTACAAATAGGGTACGTAGTCCCATACTGCGGGCATCAAGAACAGCGGTGGTAGTCTTACCCGTACCCTGAGCATCGGCTACCAATGCCATACTGTGATACTCACCCCGCAGTTCCTGTAAGCGGTCCAGAGTTTCTTCCTGATGAGACCGCAGTTCCAGTAGAGTTCCGCGCTGGCAGGGTAGGTAATCATCGTAAATACGAAAATGCGGACTCTGCCCTAGGAATTGTACTAGCTCTGATTTTACTTTGTCTCGCTCATTAACCAACTGGCGATAAGTCCAAACATATACTTTCCAACCCAGGTAAGTAAGGCTATTACGTTTGAGAAGGTCATCCAAATATTTATCTTCTGAAACCAGGGCTGGATTATGCCACTGTTCACCATCTATTTCAATAGCGAACGCATCCGCATCAGTTTTTAAAGCATAATCTATATAGCAATTATCCCCGTAGATGTTCTGACACGGATATTCGTTAACCAGGTATTGTATTTTATCCAGACCAAAGGTTTCCTGGAACAGCTCTACAAATAGGTCTTCGGCAAAACTGGCAGTATCTACTGCCTGGTAATGGTTCTGGTAGCTATCCAACGTCATAAACTCTCCCCCTGGAATTATTAACCCTTATTACCCATCCTCTAGTAAATCCGTTTATCCGGTATTACACCCCGTACCCCGCCTCGGGGGTTATCAATATCTCCCTGGTAGCGTGGTATCAGGTGAATATGCAGGTGCATTATAGTTTGTCCGGCGGCTTCGCCACAGTTTACGCCAATGTTATAACCATCAGGACTATTTGTCCGGTCCAGCATTTTCTTAGCTTCTTCCAGCAGGTTATTTAAGGCTCTGCGTTCATCTGTGGTGGTATCAAAAAAGTCTGCAACATGGCGTTTGGTGATAATCAGCAAATGCCCGGGAGAAACCGGGTATTTATCATACCGAGCCCAGGCCAGTTCGTTTTCCAGTATAAGTTCTTCCTGATTACAGAAAATACAGTTGTTTTTCATTGTTTACTCCGCCTTAACATCTGTTTAATCTCCAAAAATTGCTGTGTAATCATTTTCCTTATATGGTAATTCTCCTATGCAATTAACTTATCCTGCCGTGATTTACACTATAGCATACGGTCATGACGATAAGATGTCATTGATTCGTTAGGGAAACAAGATGTTTAACTAAGTTCTCTGTTTATTTACGTTATCAATGAAAGCAGTTAGAGACAGTCCCGGGTAAATAGATACAAGAAGACCGAAAAAATGATGAGCTAATTACTTACCGGGAAAAAAGGCAGGGTAGAAGGATAGACTGAACAAGTCCGGGGATTCGGACTTGTTCTTTTAGTTGCCAGTTATCTAAAACTCTCTATAAAACGGTAGCGTTTTCTGGTAGCCATTATATAAATTATTTCAAATATGCCTACGGT
>DUMX01000230.1 GCA_012839665.1 Gelria sp. | reverse complement strand
TTTAATCCTTGAATTAATAATTTTGGCTTCGATTTCGTTATAACTATCCTGTATGTTATCTACTGGCTCCAATTGCAGCTGAATTAAATATACTTTATCAACTTTTGTAATTTCTGCGCACTTAACAGTATCCATTGCAGCCAATTCCCTGGTTAATGGTTTTTCCACCATATATTTGTTATACAGGTTGTAGCTACCCAGTAACAATCCAAAAGTTACGAAAAGCGATATTATGAGCGTAAATATTTTAAATTCACTGTTTTTCATCATATTTCTACAACCCTCCTGCGGTAATTATAGCATAGGGCTATAGTGCAGTCTGAGATAAAATTATGGTAATTTGAGAAAAAGCCGCAGCTTTTGTCGATTGGGGGCTTAATTTGTAAATCGACGTGCTATAATATGCTTACGGTTAAGTGCATGATCCAACAATCATAATAGCAAAAGAGGTGATAATAAATGAGTACTCCAAACAAGATTTATTCTGATTGGATAAACTGTTATATGGAGGAGGATTTTAGCATAGAAGCTCCTGGAGTTGAGGAAATTAATGAGGCATGGCGGAAGGTGGTTGGTCAGGAAACGACACCGGATGAATACAATTGGCTCGAAGCTTACCTGGATTCTCTGGATAACCTCTGTGACACTAAGATTGATCACGGGTTCACCGTGGAAGAGTTTAACGAACTACTGCGAAGGCTAATGTTATAAGCCTGGATAAATATTATACGCATATCAGTTCTATGACAGCCTAACCAGGTAGGAGTTCTGACATCCAACGTCCGTTACCTCGCCCCTTTGCGAAAACGATAAAAATACTCTACACCTGATATTATAGTTATGACTACAGCAACATACATTGCCCACAGTCCTATCGGCAAGGTAGTTATGGAGCGATAAACGCTTTCCAAAATTACGAGCAGTACAGCAATAACCTGAGTTAAGGTTTTCAGTTTACCCCAAATGCTGGCTGGAATAACTATCCCATCCCCGGCCTTTATGGCTCTTAAACCCGAAACCGCAAATTCCCGAGCTATTATTACTATGGCTATCCACCCCGGTATTCGCCCCAGCTGAACTAAGCAAATTAAGGCCGCCATAATCAAGAGCTTATCCGCCAGAGGGTCCAGAAATATTCCCAACCTGGTTACCTGCTTCCAGCGCCGGGCCAGGTAACCGTCCAAACTATCAGTAAGAGCAGCAAGAATAAATATAGCGGCTGCAAAATAATCGCCATAAGGTATATTAATCAGCAGCACTACTACTAAAACGGGAACAAGTATTATCCTAAACATAGTCAGTTTATTGGGCAGGTTCATCGACAATAAGTTCTCCAATCATATCGTAATTTCTAACTGCAGCAAAACGAACCGGCGTAAACTCACCTCGAGGTAGCTTACTATTGCTTTTTATTAGGGTTACCCCGTCTACCTCGGGAGCCTGAAAATAAGCTCTTCCAATATACAGATTTGAGGATACCTGTCCCGAAACCAGAACCTTTTCACTGCTATTGATACGGGCTATGTTTTTTTTACGACTAATCTTATGCTGCAGCTTAAGAATAGTATCTAGTCTCTTATTCTGTACTGCTTCTTCAATTTGATTGGGTAATTGGGCGGCTGCTGTCCCTTCCTCCGGGTTGAAGGTAAAAGCGCCCAGCCAGTCAAACTCTACTTTTCTAGTAAAGTTATAAAGTTCTTCAAAATCGCTTTCTTCTTCTCCGGGAAAACCGACCATTACTGTAGTTCGCAAAACTAATCCTTCTATTTCGGCCTTAAGTTTATCAATTAAATTTTCTAGATACTTCCGGTCATGCTTGCGGTTCATCGCTTTTAATATTTTGCTGGAAACATGTTGTATGGGAATATCTAAATAGGGAACAACCTTACTGTGAGAAGCTATACAGTTAATAATATCATCATTTATGTGGGCTGGGTGCAGATAGAGCAATCTTATCCAGTCTATACCGTCAACTTTATCCTGCAGCTCCTGTATCAACTGTGGCAACAGATATTTCCCCTGTAAATCATAGCCATAATTGGCCGTATCTTGGGCTATTAGTACCAGTTCCTTTATACCCTGCCCGGCCAGGATACGAGCTTCTTCCAACAATTCAGTGATAGGTCGAGAGCGCAGTTTTCCCCTGATAGATGGTATAGCACAGTAGCTACAGCGGTTATTACACCCTTCAACGATTTTTAAATAGGCTGAACCTGGCGGAGTTGAAATAATTCTGGGCCCCTTTTCTACAAAAGTCTCTGGTGGTGGCCCTACTTTAAGAATTCTTCCCCCATTTTGTAGTTTAACCAAAATTTCATTTATGGCAGGAAAATAGGAGATGCCTACAACCGCATCCAGTTCAGGCATCTCATTAAATATTTCTTTAGCGTATCTCTGAGTCAGGCATCCGGTAGCAATTAAATACTTTAGTATACCCCCAGCCTTCAATTCAGCTGTTTCCAGTATAGTGTTTATACTTTCCTCCTTGGCTTCCCCAATAAAGCCACAGGTGTTAATTATTACCGCATCGGCCCGCTCTATGGAATTTACTATTCTATGTCCAGCACCGCTTAAAAGCGCCATCATTATTTCAGTATCAACCCGATTTTTTGCGCATCCCAAACTAATAAACCCTATATTCACTTGAGTTACCTCTATTCCAGCTAGGACTTTACCGTAAACTCTGTTTCTTTTACTTCCCCATATTTTCCTATAGGTTCGACCTTTTCACCATTATAAGTTATATCAATTCCACCCGCATTACCAGCTTTGATATAAACTGATTGCTTTCCTTCAAATTCCTGTTTTTCACCGGCCTTGAGAGTTTTAGTAAATACTGTTTCACCATCAACTACAACATTAAGCCAGCAAGTCTGATGGGCTTCAATCAAGACTACAGCCTTTTTCTCTTCTACCGGTGGTGGAGTTTCTTTTACTGGTTCCTCTACCTTGGGAGGCACCGGAGCCTGTGTGTCTGGCACATCAACTCGGGCTGTAATATAACCTAGTACCATTTTACCGGCCCAAATAGCAATAATTAAAAAAATAATACCTGCTACTATATTGCGATAAGGTATGCGTAAACCAAAATCGGTCTTTTCTGTATCAATTATTAGCACTTCTTCAGAAAGTGGTTCATCTGTATAGACCAGGTTTTGAAATTCAGCTACCATTTCATCAGGATCAAGTCCCAGAAATTTTGAATACCTGCGTACAAAACCAGTAGCATATACCCTGGGGGGAAGAATTTCGAAAGTCTCTCGTTCCAGTGCATCAATATATAGCTTTCTAATTTTTGTTTCTTCTTCTACATAATCAAGGGTATAATCTTTCGCTTCTCTGGCTTCCCTTAGCTTGTTTCCAAAACCCATTTTTTTCACTCCCA
>DUMX01000229.1 GCA_012839665.1 Gelria sp. | reverse complement strand
TTAAATAAATCCCTAAAAATGTGGAAGCAACGGCGAGCAAGTGCAAAATATCCTTGTAATACAACTAACTGCTTCTTATATAGAGAAAAAAATCACAAAATAGTTTATAGTATAAGTGGGGGAAAAGAACGTTATTAAAGTTGAAGGGAGGCAAGAAGAAGAAGGCAGCAACCTGAATGGTTAGTGCGGAGTAGAACTATTTGGGGAATGGAGTCAGGATATATAGAGGAATTTATTAAAGAATACACAAATATTGAAGCATTACATTTTATGTGGTAAGTATAAGCTGATTCGTTATTGCTAGTTATAACCGCATCCCGCAATAGATTGGAGTGATGCTCATGATACCTTTTTATAAGCTCGAACGCTACGAGGGGAACGAGGCCCTGTTTGAACTGGTAATGATGTCTATTGTTTCCAGTTATGTAGGGGAGCCCTTGCATATACATGCGGAAGGACTAAGGGGTACAGGGAAAACCACCATAATGCGAGCGGCTCGTGATATACTCCCTACGATTGAACGGATTAAGGGATGTATATATAATTGTGACCCGGATGCTCCTCATTGTCCGCATCATAAAAACCTTGGTGCCGAGGAAATTAAAGCGATTGGGGTAGAAGAAATTCCTATGCCCTTTTTGGAAATTTCCCATTCAGCCAAGGTAGGCACAGTTGCAGGTAGCATAGACCTGGCTAAACTAACTGATCCCACCCATCCCGAAGCCCAGTTGCTTCCGGGGATTATACCGCAAGCTCATCGGGGCATAATATTCATCGATGAAATCAACCGACTTGCCGACACCTCACCAGAAATCACCGATATATTACTAGACGTAATGGGCAACAAGCCCGGTCATCTACAAATTGAAGAAGCAGGACTGCCGGTTGTTGAGATAACGGTGAATGTTTCCGTATGGGCAGCTTCCAACCCGGATGAAGACCCTGGTCCCCTGGAGGAAATACGCCGGCAATTATCCGACCGCTTTGACATGGTATGTTATATGGGGCGTCCCGATTCCCTGGATATACTGGCTAATATGCTGGAAGAGAACTCGCATTTTCATAAGGTAAACCAGCCTGATAAGGCGGAAATGGCTGCCATCGATGAGAGTAAAAATGAGCAGTATCGCAATGATATCACCAGGTGGGCACAGATGTATGAGAAAACTGATCTCCCGGACTTTCTACGTAATTTTATTGCTCGTTTATATATCAAGCATAATCTGGAGAGTATCCGAGCCATACAAGCCATGCAGCAGGGAGCAGTATTACACAGTGTTTTAAAGAATCGAGACCAAGTTATGATTACCGATGTAACCTACATGATACCTCTAGTTTTGAAACATCGGGTTGATGGTGATACTCTGGTACGGATGATTAATGATGTTGATTCCCGAGGGGCCAAAGATAGTATTTTAAGTTTTAGGGGTAGAAGAAACAAAAAAGATGATAAAAATGATCCCGAATATTTTCAGCAGGTAGCACGTCCACTCAAGGATATGCACCGAGGAGAATTGGTACACACAGAAAAAACATTAACCCCTTCGGATTTTTAAAGGGGGTGTAGTCTTATGCTAGGTGAACAGACTAATGTTGATAAGGCGGCTTCGGTAGGTAATTATCTTAACCTTTATTTTGGACAAAATCAGGGCGTAAGGCTGGGTGAAAGTACAGTAATTAGTCGCCGGGCTCATGCTAAAATGCCGGAAAAGCGGGTTAAAGGGCAAATTAAGATACTGACTAATCGTGATGCCGGCAAGACTTATCTGGACTATGTTGATGTTGACCAGGTTGTTCACATTGATGTATATCATCAAATAGGGGAGATTGACCCCCGTGATGTGGCCAGGGCGATATTCTGGGCATTGGATGAGCATTTTCTGGAAAAGGAACCTCAGCTTCAATATGCCGAGGAAGAGCGTTTTAAAATGGTAAGCGGCTATGCCAATAAGATTTTTATTACCACTAATCAGGGTAAAGGTATTCTTTATGATTTGTTTCAGGATATATTAAAACCTTTTATCCAAGGGGAAGAAGGATTTGACCATGTTCATATCCTGGCTCGTTTAGACCGGGAGGAATATTATCTGGCTTATGTTATTGCGGAGACGGTTGAACAAGTGATATTGGCATCAGGTCTAAAGCTATCTAAAGTGCGAAACATAGTTCATGGTAATCAGAAAGAGGAACGGGATAGTTATGCCGGATATATCAAATTGCCCTGGAAAAAATTCAAGGGGCAGAATGCCCGCCAACTGCCGGAGAAGGAAAATGTAAATCAGTTAATTCTTAAGCTGGCTGAAAAATTTGGTGGGGTAGACGAAATTGAAGAGTTTATGGAAAATTATTCTACCAACATATTTAAACGTAAAGGTATTGAACAGCAAAAGAAAAAATGGGGCGATGTAGAGCACGATATTGAGCAGTTGGAGGAACTGGGGCTGCTCAAGGATACTATTTTCGGTAAAGTACTTACTAAAAAAGGCCTTGAAATTAAAGACTATGTAATTAAACACAAGTGTGAGTTGGAGACCGAAATTCGTCGCAATGTTCGCAAGGCGCCATCCGGAGGTAGTGGGCGCTTCAAGAAGATAGGAAAGGTAGACAGCAAAACTGCACAAGTGGAGTATACTAATCGTAACCGAACCATAAATGACCCGGATAGAAATTGGTCTGGTGACCTGGCCGTACCGGAAACTATAATCCAGGCTAAGAAAAACAGCTTTTTAAGAGGAGATACCCATTTTACTATTCAAAAGCAGGACTTGCATTTCTATGATAAAAAAACTTATGTACCTATTGATATTTGCCTCTTAATTGATGCCAGTGGTAGTATGGCGGGAGATAAACGGCAGGCTGCCTGTTTCCTGGCCGAACATCTGCTTATTAGTGGTAAAGAAAAAGTAGCAGTGGTTACCTTTCAGGAACGTACCAGTAATGTGGTGGTGCCTTTTACCCGCAATCAGCGGGTTTTGAGCAAAGGACTGGCTACCATCAGCCCGGCTGGTCTAACTCCTCTGGCTCATGGTATTATGACCGCAGTCGACCTCATTAAGGATAACCGGGTAAAAAACCCCTTGTTGGTATTAATAACCGATGGAATACCGAATACCCCGCTCTGGAGCCTGGATGCTAAAGCTGATGCTTTGGAAGCAGCCACCCACATTAAGGAGAATAAAATTCGTCTTATATGTATAGGGGTAGAGTCTAATGCTAGTTTCATGGAAAAACTATCAGAAAGAGCTGATGGAGCACTATATCTGGTCGATGACCTGAATAAAGATAATCTGATTAATATTGTTCGGTATGAGAAGAAGAATATGACAGA
>DUMX01000228.1 GCA_012839665.1 Gelria sp. | reverse complement strand
TAAGAAACAGCTTTTCTCCTTCCCGGCGACACTGACGGCAAACTGCATCTGTATATCTTGCCACTTAAACTTTTACCTCCTTAAACCCTTCTTCTTTTTGGTGGTCTGCAACCATTATGCGGAATGGGAGTAACGTCCTTAATAGCGCTAACTTCCAGACCGGCAGCCTGCAACGCTCTAATCGCTGCTTCACGTCCAGCACCGGGACCTTTTACATAACACTCTACTTCTTTTACCCCATGTTCAATGGCAGCCCGAGCAGCATTTTCTGCTGCCTGCTGGGCGGCAAATGGGGTGCTTTTACGGGAACCTTTGAATCCTGCTGTACCTGCACTGGCCCAGGATATAGCATTACCATGTCTATCGGTAATAGAAATCATAGTATTATTAAAAGTTGACCTGATATGAGCAATACCCTGTTCAATATTCTTTTTTTCGCGTTTTCTAACCCTGGTAGTTGTTCTGCGCGCCACTCATTTATCCCCCTTTCAGCTAACTTTTCTTACCGCTTACGATACGTTTCGGCCCTTTACGGGTGCGAGCATTAGTCTTAGTTTTTTGACCTCTAACCGGTAACCCGCGGCGATGCCGAATACCTTTGTAACAACCCAGGTCCATTAGTCTCTTAATATCCATACTAACTTGACGGCGCAGTTCGCCCTCAACCTGATACTGTTTATCAATACTTTCCCTTAATTTGGCTACTTCGTCTTCTGTTAAATCTTTCACTCTAGTATCCGGATTTATACCTGTTTGTGCCAGTATTTTCCGGGCAGAAGACCGACCTATACCAAAAATATAGGTTAAGGATATTTCTACCCTTTTATCTCGGGGTAAGTCTACTCCCGCTATTCTTGCCAAATTGTTTCACCTCCGCTTTCTTAACCTTGTACCTGTTTATGTTTGGGATTTTCGCAAATTACTATTACTTTTCCCTTGCGTCTGATTACTTTGCATTTTTCACACATAGGTTTTACTGATGGTCTTACTTTCACCGTGTTTACCTCCTCAAATAATAGCAATGAAGAATTTGTTTATTTAAAACGATATGTTATCCTGCCGCGGTTCAGATCATAAGGTGATAATTCCACCATGACACGGTCTCCAGGTAATATTCTGATAAAGTTCATCCGCATTTTGCCAGAAATATGGGCGAGGACTTTATGGCCATTTTCTAATTCTACCGTGAACATAGCATTCGGTAATGGTTCTACGACCTTCCCCTCGACCTCGATCACATCATCCCTAGCCATTTACCAGACCTCCTTCCCATCTATTTCTGTGGCCTTCTGTAATTTCTTTAAATTTTTTCTGATTATATGATTGTCAGGCCTTTCTCCCCGATTCAAGCAGGTGAAAACATCCTCTGCCCTCATCCTGGTTAGTTGAACGTGTTTGATATTCTTAATTTTAGGTTTTTCTATTTTCCTTAAATCACCATCAGCTAGAAGCACAAAACGTTCGTTTACAATCCCTACAACCACAAACATTTTTCCTTTATCACGGCCATTTTTAGAATATACCACTTTACCCAGCATTGTTTTCAAATCCTGGCCACCCCCATTACCTCAAGGTGAGAATCTCAGGACCACGGTTAGTAATGGCTATGCTGTGCTCAAAATGAGCTGATAAGCTGCCATCCCGGGTAACTACCGTCCAATTATCGTCTTTAGTGAATACATTACGTCTTCCTATATTGAGCATAGGTTCGATAGCTATAGTCATTCCCTCTTTCAACTCTGGACCCTGGTTAATTCCACCATAATTAGGTACCGGCGGGTCCTCATGCATCTTACGACCAATTCCATGACCGACAAATTCACGAACTACTGAAAACCCATGTTCTTCGGCATGTTTTTGAATGGCATGGGATACTTGCCCTAATCGATTACCGGTTCTGGCTTCGTGAATACCCTTAAACAAGGCCTTTTCGGTATGTTTAATTAGTTTTTGGGCTTCCTTACTGACTTCTCCCACTGGTACGGTTATAGCTGCATCACCAACATAGCCATTCAAAATAAGACCAAAATCAATGCTAATTATATCCCCCTCCTGAAGGAGTCTCTCCCCGGGTATACCATGCACTACCTCCTCATTAATAGAGGCACATATGGCTGCCGGAAAAGGTTTTTTTCTTCTAGGATGAGGATAGTTTTTAAATACTGGTATAGCTCTGCGCTTTTTACATTCTTCTTCCGCTATATTATTTAAAGCAATGGTACTAATTCCCGGGCTTATAGCAGTTCTTATGAGCCCCAGTATCTCCGCTACCGCCTGACCTGCTACTCGCATTTGGGCAATCTCTTCCGGAGTTTTTAAAATTATCATTTAAAGCTCTCCAAGGATTTCTTAATATCAGCGAAAACTAACTTGCTATCACGATTGCCGTCTATCTCGTGCAAAATCTTTTGCTCGGAATAATAGGCCAACAGCGGGTTAGTTTGCTCCTGATATACTTCTAACCTTTTAGCTATGGTTTCGCCCCGGTC
>DUMX01000227.1 GCA_012839665.1 Gelria sp. | reverse complement strand
CTGGTAGCAAACGGTATAGGTATGGCAAAGTTCGGTGGTAACCCAAAATACGGGGTTAATTAAGAATTGAGAATTAAGAATTATTGTGGAAATGCTCCGCATTTCTCCTGTTACAATTACAAGTCCCAGCTACTATTTTCATGGGTGGTTGTTGCCGGTGGTTTAAATTGGAGTGATATATAGGGATATATGAATAGAATTAACGGATTTCAATTGTACAGTATGTTGTTGATGATGACTATGCCGGTAGCTTTCCTCGTCCTTCCCGGAGTTTTGGCCTCATGTCTGGAAAATAATGCCTGGTTAGCAGCGGTTGCTGCCATCATTCCGGGTACTCTGATAATCTTTATTTTTTCCTCCATAACTAAGAAAAGCCGACAGCCTTTTCCTCTGTTATTGGAAGAACACCTGGGCAAAATAGCTGGGAAAACGCTTAGTTTTATATATATATTCTTTTTTTTACTGGCCAGCAGTTTTGCCTTACGTACTTTCGTAGAATTTATCGAAACCAATGTCCTTCCCGGTACTCCCATTAGTGTTTTTATCGGAATAATGCTTATAACTGCTTTGGTGGGAATAAAATCTGGTCTTACTAATATTGCCCGCACCACTGAACTGATAATTTATATTGCTGTGCCCTTCACCTTATTAATGCTGGCTCTGACTTTAATCCACAACCCCGATTTTGGAAACCTTAAGCCCTTTGCTTATATGGGCTATAAAGATTTTGCCCTGGCCCTGGTATTTAGCACCATACCGCTCGTAAACATGTTTCCCGTACTCACCCTGTTCCATTATTTCCAGCGCCAAAATGTTTTAAAACCTATGTTTCAAGTTATGCTAACCTATATTCTATTAATTAGCTTAACAACTATGAGCACCATTGTCGTTTTAGGTGGCCAAAACTCTGCTCTTTTTACTTTTCCTGCCTTTGTAGCTATCCGCCTGATAAGTATAGGGGATTTTATCCAGAATATTGATATTGTTTTTATTGGGGTCTGGATAATGGGAATATTCGGAGCTTTAACTATCTGGTGGTTTATGGCCTGCTATACTATACAGCAGGTTTTTAGGCTTCATGATTACCGTTTTCTGGCTGCACCTACGACGCTGATTATTGGTGTCACTTCTATCCTGCTCAGTCCCAATATCCTGGAGCTTGTTTTGCTGACTAATGCTATTTTGACACCACTCTACTACTTTTTCCTGCTTTTCATTCCTTTAATAGTGTTTTTTATAACTCTTTTTAAACCTGCAGTAGAACAACAGCCGGAATACCCAGAAAGTGAAAAATCTGTATCAACAGCAGAATAAGCCCTCTGGTTTACGTTCAAACTATTCAGGTAAAGAATATGTTTTCTATATAGGAGATGTTTATGCGCTACCTACAAAATAGGAAGAATAATCTCCCTACCAATAATGTGGATGCAATGATGTCCCATCCGCTGGAAGCTGATATCGAGACTAATCAGACTAAACTGGAAACTTTATTGGAGCGTTGCTCTGATGCAGTTTTTCGGAAGTTTGTAATTGGTGAACAACCACCCATCCGCTGCTTATTACTCTATTTTGATGGCCTGGTGCAGCGTAAAATGTTGGACGATAACATTATTAAGTCTCTCTTGCTGGACGTGCAAATGACCAATAATCCCAAAGATGAGCTGGAGCAGGGCGATGTGCTTACAGCAGTGGAACAACATATAATAAACGTGGCGGAACTGGACCGGATATCCACTATACAGGAGGTTATTTATCATATTAGTTCAGGTGATACGGTGTTGCTGATTGATGGCTGCAGTCAGGCTCTGGTCGCCGGCACCCGGGGTTGGGACTCTCGAAATGTCAATACTCCGGAAAATGAACTGGTAATCTATGGGCCCAAGGAGGGTTTTATCGAAAATTTGCGTTCTAATACGGCTCTAATTAGGCGGCGCCTGAAATCCAGTAATTTTAAGATTGAGAACCTGGTTATAGGAAGAATTACTCAGACTGATGTGGTTTTATGCTACATAGATAATATTGCGCCCCCGCAGCTGGTTGATGAAGTCCGCAAGCGTCTGCAACAGATTGATATTGATGCCGTGCTGGACAGTAATTATATCCAGGAATTAATTATGGACAATAAATCCACTATCTTCTCCCAGACGGAGCAGACGGAAAAACCGGACCGGGCTACCGCCCACCTCTTGGAAGGGAAAATATGTATTCTGGTAGATGGAAGTCCTATGGCCCTGGTGCTTCCAGTAACCTTTCCCCGTTATTGGATTTCACCTGAGGATTATTATATCCACTATATACCAGCCTCTCTATTCCGTATAGGCCGTTTCCTGGCCTTCCTGGTAGCACTGACTCTACCCTCAATCTATGTGGCAGTCATTAGTTATCACCAGGAAATGGTCCCTACGGCTTTGTACTTAACTATCGCTGCTTCCCGGCAAGGAGTACCCTTTCCTTCTTTTGTCGAGGCTTTTCTATTGGAGATGACTTTTGAAATGCTGCGTGAGGCTGGCCTGCGCCTGCCCCGGGCAGTTGGACCGGCAGTTAGTATAGTAGGGGCATTGATAATAGGTGATGCAGCGGTACGTGCCGGCCTGGTCTCTACTCCGATGGTAGTGATAATAGCCTTTACTGGTATCGCTTCGTTTGTTGCCCCCAGTTATAATGCTGGTATCATCGTGCGTACAGTCCGCTTTGTTTTCCTGGCAGCAGCAGCTTTATTGGGGTTTTTAGGCATAATGATAGTGTTTATTATCATGTTAATCCGCATGGCTTCCTTGTCATCTTTCGGTATGCCCTATCTTGCCCCCATGGCTCCCCTGAATATGCAAGAAGTTACTGATGTGATATTGCGGCGTCCCTGGTTTAAGATGCGGAAACGCCCTTACCAGGACGGTATGAAAAATCAGGTACGCCAAAATATAGACGGAAAGGAGCAGGGGGATTAGATGAGACGGTGCTTTTTTCCACTTTTATTAATTTTACTGCTAATTATGGCCGGCTGCCAGAGCCGAGAGGTTAACAATACTACCTCGATAGTGGGCATGGGAGTTGATTGGGAAGATAACCAAATTGAGACTAGTGTGCAAATGACCAAGCCGGTACCACCGGAGCAAGCTGGGCAGGAAACTCCGTTTGTAACCGTTTCCACCAGAGGTACCACTCTCAGCGAGGCTGCCCGCCAAATCTTCCTTTCTATTCCTCGCCAGACTATTTGGGCTCATTCCAATACTATGTTTCTGGGTGAAAAGCTGGCACAGCGCGATTTAGGCTTGGTAATTGATATTCTCGCCCGTAATATTGACATCCGTAAAAACTCTTTGTTATTTATTACCCGGGATTTTAAGACCCTGGAGATTATGGAATCACAAACCCCGTTGGAACCATATCCCTGTCTGGGGATAAGGAATTTACTCGAGGCTCAGGAAAAACAGGTAGGTATATATCTTCCCGTTCGCCTGGGTGAATTCATTTACCGCTTAAGTACCCCCGGAATTGACCCCCTGGTTCCACAGGTGACGCTGGAAAAGCAGGGGGATAAAATGATTCCTACTTTGAAGGGTAGTGCGGTATTCCGGGGACGAAAAATGGTAGGCAGCTTGAATGAAGACGAGAGTCGGGGCTACCGCTGGATGCAGTCTAAAATTATACAGGGAGGAATTTTTATTATTCCTTCCCCTATCGACCCGCAGAAAAAGGTATCCCTGGAGTTAATCCGTTCTCAGTCTAAAACTAAGGCTATAGCTACTGACCAGGAAATCAGGATGCAAATTGAAATAAATGCTGAAGGTAATTTCTATGAGCAGAACTCTACAGGTGCAGTATTAACTCCGAAAAATATAAAGATAATGGAGGAGTTGGCGAGCAGGGAAATTACCCGCCAGTGTAATGCCAGTATTAAGCAGGCGCAATCTTTGAAAAGTGATATCTTCGGCTGGGGCCGGCAAGTGGAAGCTGCTTCTCCGGAAACCTGGAAACAGGTGGAATCGCAGTGGAATGAGGTGTTTCCGGAGGTAAAGGCGGATGTACAGGTGAATTTTTTTATACGCCGGACTTACCTGACCGACAAGTCTTTTGTTTTTCGGTAGGCTAGGGATTTTTTGACACTGAAGGATACTGAAAGCTATGAATAACACTGAATTTATTTTTAAAGGATAGCTCTTCACCCTAGACGGGTACACGGCAGCCTCCGGTGGGAAGTGTAGGGAACGGCCCCTGTGCCGTTCCGGCATGTTGTCGTAATATCGGTTTCAACCATTTATTTTTATAGCTGGTTACGTCCTCCGGGCATGGGGGGTTGTTGGCGCCTATTGTCTACTACCCTCGATAACTGGCAATTGCATCCGGGTAGGTAAGATGCAGTTCGATGTCCTCACCAGGTTGACAGCCTTTATGGGCCAGAATTTGGCTCACAGTATTAAGAGCTAAAGTGGGGTTATTATTTTGCTGGCTAAGATGAGCTAGAAAAACCTGCATCTGCTGTTGGGGAGCAATACGTTCCAATATACTGGCGGCATCATGATTGGAGAGGTGCCCGTACCTGCCCATAATCCGCTGTTTGAGAAAACGGGGATAAGAACCGTTTATTAACATTTCCCGGTCATGGTTAGATTCCAACACAGCCAGCTGGGCACCAGTCAAAGCCTCTAAAATATTCTCCGTTATCATACCCATATCAGTAGCCATAACCCATTTCTTTCGCCGGTAATGAAAAGCAAAACCTACCGGATCAGCGGCATCGTGAGAAATATTAAAAGCTTCTACCCCGACTCCCCCGATACAAAACTCTTTATCTATAATATGACAACATTCAACCGGCAGCTTATCCCGGCAAGGTATAGCTTCCCAGGTAGCCCCCCTGGTAAATACGGGTAAATGGTAACGCCGGATAAATACATCCAGTCCCCTGATATGATCAGTATGCTCATGGGTAATTAAAACCCCATCCAGATCCCCTGCTTTTACTCCCAGCAACGCCAGTTTGTTTTCTATCCTACGGGTACTAATCCCCACATCAACCAGAAATCTGGTATTCCCGAACTTAAAAAACGCCACATTGCCAGTACTGCCACTGGCTAATATATGTACCTGCATTTATCCTATTCTCTCCTCCCCAGGTCTCCCTTTTATATTATAGCGGACTTCCCCATCAGAAAGTAAACCTGGAAGAAGCTATTAGTCCCCGTACTTTCCCGATACCTTAAAATATCTCTCTGGATGAATTCATGTCGGAAACACCCGGATGGAGGATTTCCTCACCTTCGAAGAAACTACCCGGCAGTTAAGCCTTATACTTACCGCCTTGTTTACCCCTAAATATAGTTAAGGGGACTTCCCGGAAATTTTTATATAAATATTTGCCCTCTACTTATATTTGGCTGGCTAAAGTGCAAGCTATAAATAAAAAGGAGGGCTTTATTTTGCGAATTAGTGATCCTAATAAGCTGGTAGCAAGTGTGATGAAAGTTAAAACTGGCCCTATCATGAGTGAAGTCATAATGGATGTAGGTGACCAAGCGGTTACTGCAACTATAAGCAGTGCTGCAGTTAGCGATATGAAGTTACAAAAGGGTGACCAGGTATTTGCTATGTTTAATTCCAGCATGATTACCATAATAAAAGACTCTAAAAATGAGGATGCCGATGAGACCTTACCCTGGGCTCCTCGGTGGATGGCGGAGGTAATGGAAGAAAATTATATTAGATAGGGAGGTGAGCATTCTGACACCATCAAACCGGCAGGAAAAAAGTATGGAACAAGCTCGACAATCAGTACAGCAAGCTATTTTATCAGCTCAGCAAGCCCGCAGAGCAGTACAACAGGCTGAAGCCAGCCTTAATCCCCAGGAAATCCAGTATGCCCAACAAAAACTGGATAAAGCCATGCAACAGGTGCAAGAGGCCAGGCAGTATGCTGCTCCCAGTGTATCAGCCCAGCAGCAAATACATCTACAGCAGGTAGAACAGATGTTAATAGAACAGTATCAGCAGGTTAACGGTCCTGAATCCATAAATAGCCTGCAATAGTTCAAAAGGTGTAGAGAATACCCTTTTCACGAGTTCCCTCTACACCTTTTCGTATTAACCCGTCATGTACGCCAGGTGCACACAACCACCTATGAAAATAGCTGCACCGGTATTACGTAGGGAACGGCCCCTGTGCCGTT
>DUMX01000226.1 GCA_012839665.1 Gelria sp. | reverse complement strand
CCTACATCCTACAGGCACACAGCAGCTTTCGGTAGGAAGTGTAGGGAACGGCCCCTGTGCCGTTCCGTCATGTTGTCATAATACCGGTTGCAGCCATTTTCATCGGTGGTTGTGTGCACCTGGCGTACATGACACCCTACACCCTATGAATATGCTGTGAGGGAAAAATGGGAGGGAGTAATATGGATCCCGAACTTCAAAAAAATGTGAAATTGTTAACCAAACTATCTATACTAGTTATGGCTCTGGTAGCCATATATCTTTTATTTACCTATGTTTTTCCTATATTAGGCCAGATATTATCCTATCTCCCCATAATCTTCCTACCATTTATATTGGCTCTATTATTGGCATTAATAACTGAACCGGTAGTCCGGTTTTTTGAAAGCAGATTAAGGCTTAGTCGCATCTGGGCAGTTGTAATCAGCTTAATCCTGGTTGTTGGAGGATTTATATACCTGGTGTCAGCGATTATCTCTATAATCATCAGGGAACTATCCCGGCTTTATCCTCAGATAGCGCACTATTCCGATCAGATAGTAAATCGAGTCATTACTACCATTAGTGATTTTCAGGTTTTCTACCTGCGTTTAAATTTACCACCGCAGGTGGAGGCTACTATACAGGATAATTTGGGTAAGAGCTTACAGGCTCTTCAAGCTTTACTGGACGCGAGCATCAATGGTTTAGTGCATATCCTTACCATGCTACCCGGTGCCTTGATATTCCTGATGATTGCTACAGTAGCTACCTTCTTTATAATGAAAGATCGTAAAATGCTGAAGGAATTTTCTATGCGTTTTATTCCTGGTAGTGCGCAATCCAAAACGGTGAAAGTCATCAGTGAGTTGTTTGGGGCTCTGGTTGGATTTTTAAAGGCCTATGGTATATTAATTACCATTACTGCAGTGGTAACTATGGTATCGCTTAAAATTTTGCAGGTGGAATATGTATTAACTATCGGTCTTTTAGTAGGTATTTGCGATATCTTACCGGTTCTGGGACCAGGTGCGATATTTGTGCCCTGGATTATCTGGAATTTTATAAGCGGAAATAATAGCCTGGCAATAAGTTTGCTGGTAATATATGTTGTAATTTCTGTAGTCCGGCAGTTTCTGGAACCTAAAATTGTGGGGGATAATATTGGACTGCATCCTCTGGCTACCCTGATATCGCTGTATGCAGGTTTGCAACTGGGAGGAATAATAGGGATGATAATGGGTCCGGTTATAGTGGTCATAATAATGGCCTGTTACCGGGTTGGGCTTTTTGAAGGGTTAGGATGGGGGAAGAAAGATTGAAAGAACATATAGAAAACAAGAATATAACCAATATCGTCATACTGGGCTCTACTGGCTCTATAGGTAAGCAGGCTTTGGAGGTGGCAGACAAACATCCAGAGCGCTTTCGTGTAATTGCCATTGCTGCCCGGGATGAAGTTTCCCTGCTGCAAGAGCAGGTACAAAAATATAACCCTCTGGCGGTAGCTGTTTTTGACCCTGATGCGTACTTGCAGTTAAGGGAAAAAACAGGTGACCAATGTAGAGTTTTAGCTGGTATAGATGGTATTTGCGAGCTTACTTCCTTCCCTGAGGTTGATACGGTTCTGGTAGCTGTTAGTGGAGCCATAGGTATTAAACCGACTCTGGCTGCTATAAGAGCTCATAAGAGAATAGCTCTGGCTAATAAAGAAACCCTGGTTGCGGCTGGAGATATTGTTATGAGGTCAGCCCGGGAAGAAAACGTAGACATTATTCCGGTAGATAGTGAGCATTCTGCTGTATTCCAGTGTCTTCAGGGCGAAACCAGCTACTTAAAAAAGATTTGGCTTACTGCTTCGGGCGGGCCTTTTCGAGATTTTACTTCGGATGAACTGGCCCGGGTTACTGTTGATATGGCTTTACAGCATCCTAATTGGTCTATGGGACCTAAAATAACTATTGATTCTGCCAGTCTTATGAATAAGGGTCTGGAAGTAATTGAGGCCCATCATTTATTTAATGTCGATTATGACCGGATTAAGGTATTAATACAAAGAGAAAGCATTATTCATTCCATGGTGGAACTGGTGGATGGGTCATTCCTGGCCCATATGGGTGTAGCTGATATGCGTATTCCTATTCAATATGCTTTAACCTGGCCTGGTAGACTGGAGTCACCGGCCCGTAGTCTCGACTTTACCAGTCTGACCGCTATACATTTTGAACAGGTTGATGATAGCCGGTTTCCTGGTTTGAGTCTGGCCTACGAGGCAGGTAGAGCAGGTGGAACTATGCCGACAGTGCTTAACGCAGCCAATGAAATTGCAGTAAAGAGCTTCCTGAATGGTAAAATCAAATTTACAGATATACCAGGACTGGTGGAAAAAACCATGAGCAAACATAGTCTGATACTAAACCCGAATCTGGAAACAATTTTTGAGGCTGATAATTGGGCCCGGGAGATTTGTCAAGCTATGGTAAAGGGAGGAAAAGTATGAACACAGGTATTACTATTTTGATAACTTTGCTAATGATTGCAGTACTTATTGTGGTCCATGAATGGGGACATTTTATTACTGCACGTAAAATAGGTATACCGGTATGGGAATTTAGCATCGGGTTTGGCCCTAAAATCTATGGCCGCAAAAAAGATGGAGTGGAATATTCCTTGCGTATCATACCACTGGGAGGCTATGTCCGTATGTCCGGGGAGGAACCGGGAGATGCCAGCGACCCGGAAGGTTTTAATAATCGGACCCCCCTGGAAAAAATGGCGGTATCTTTTGCCGGACCGTTTATGAACTTTGTGCTCGCCCTTTTGATATTTGTTTACATCTATTCTGTGGTGGGCATACCTCAAGTTACAGAGCAGCCTTTGATTGGGCAGGTAGTCGTCAATACTCCGGCAGAAGAAGGAGGGCTTCAGGCTAATGACCTGGTATTGCAGGTAAATAATAAAGATGTTAAGACCTGGGATGAGTTTACGGTTGGGATAGTATCTACCCCGGAAGGCGAATCCTTAAATCTCAAAGTAAAAAGAGATGAACAGGTGTTAGACCTCAGCATTATCCCGGTAAAAAACGAAACTACTGGTAAACCTAGTATTGGGGTCATGAGTGCTATTGCTTATGAAAAACAGGGAATAATAAATGCTGTAAAAATTGGATTTCAACAAACCTATGAGTTAACTGTCCTGCTCTTATCTAGTCTGGGCATATTAATTAGCGGTGGAGCTTCCGTAAATGATTTGGCCGGACCGGTAGGTATTTATAAACTGATTGGGGAAGCAGCTCAAGCAGGGGTAGTATTACTGCTCAGTTTTGCGGCTTTCCTTAGCATCAACCTGGGGGTATTAAACCTGCTCCCGATTCCCGCCTTGGATGGAAGTCGGATTATTTTTGCTTTATTAGAAGCTATAAGAAAAAAGCCACTGGAACCCGAAAAGGAAGGGTTTATTCATTTTTTAGGTTTTCTATTTTTGATAATGTTAATGATTCTGGTTACCTACAATGATATTGCACGATTAATTAAGGGGTAGTTAGAAAATAGAGTGCTGGTAGCAAACGGTATAGGTATGGCAAAGTTCAGTGGTAATCTGAATTAGCGTGGTTAATTAAGAATTAAGAATTTTGAATTAAGAATTAGCGTGGAAATGCACCCTACACCCTACGGGTACTACTGATGCTCCCGTTGGTGGCAATTAAGGATGCTCCGCATTTCTTTTTCTACAACCCCAGCTGCTATTTTCATAAGTGATTGTGTGTGCCTGACATCCATAGGGAGATTATATAGAATGAGAAGAAAAAGCCGAACTATAAAAATAGGTGATGTAGCCATAGGTGGAGATAATCCGGTGGTGGTGCAGTCGATGACTAATACCGACACCCGGGATGTTGACTCCACGGTACGGCAAATTCAGTGTTTGGAGCAGGCTGGTTGTGAATTAGTGAGAGTGGCAGTTGTGGATGAAGAAGCTGCCCGGTCTATAAAAAAAATTAAAAGCAGGATAAATATTCCCCTTATTGCTGATATCCATTTTGATTACCACCTGGCACTTAAAAGTGTGGAGGCGGGTGCTGATGGCTTACGCATTAATCCGGGTAACATAGGAGATACCTGGAAGGTACAGGCAGTAGTTAAAAGCTGCCAGGAAAGAGATATACCTATTAGAATAGGTGTAAATGCGGGTTCTCTGGATAAAAAACTGCTAAACCGCTATGGTGGGGTATGTGCGGAAGCCATGGTTGAAAGCGGCCTGGAGAATATTAAGATTCTAGAGGATATGGGTTTTGAACTTATAAAAGTTTCTTTGAAAGCATCATCAGTTATGTTATCGTTGGAAGCTTATCGGATGATGGCGGCAAGGGTTGATTATCCCTTGCATGTGGGTATTACCGAAGCTGGTACTCGTGAACGGGCCTTGATAAAATCAGCTTTAGGAATTGGCATGTTGCTGAGCGAAGGCATAGGGGATACCATACGGGTGTCGCTTACTGCTGACCCGGTGGATGAAGTATGGGCGGCCTATGAGATTTTACGAAGTCTGGGTTTGCGCCAACGGGGGATAGAACTTATTTCTTGCCCTACCTGTGGACGCTGTGAAATTGACCTGATAAAAACTGCCGAGGAAGTGGACAGGCAGGTACGGCATATAGAAGAGCCCCTGAAGGTGGCAGTAATGGGTTGTGTAGTTAACGGTCCGGGCGAAGCTCGAGAGGCAGATGTGGGTATAGCTGGTGGTAGGGGAGTAGGGTTATTGTTTAAGCATGGCGAAATTATCAGGAAAGTAGCGGAAGAAGAGTTAGTTCAGACGCTTTTGGAAGAGGTAGAAAAGATTACTAGAAAATAAGGAGGAAAACTATTTTGAGGTCTTCAGAACTGTTTTATCCTACCCTGCGGGAGGTTCCCAGCGAAGCTGAAGTTGTCAGCCACCAATTGTTATTACGAGCCGGGTTTATTCGTAAAGCATCCGGTGGAGTATATACTTATTTACCCCTGGCTTATAAAGTTATCAAAAAGATTGAAAATATAGTACGGGAAGAAATGGATAAGGCCGGGGGGCAGGAAGTGTTAATGCCTATAATGCAACCGGCCGAATTATGGCAAAAGTCGGGGCGTTGGGAAGTTTATGGTGATGAGATGTTCCGCCTTCAGGACCGCCATAAACGTTATTTTGCCCTGGGCCCTACCCACGAGGAGATTATTACTACTGTAGTAGATGGGGATGTCCATTCTTATCGGGATTTACCCCTCTTGCTTTATCAAATTCAGAATAAGTACCGGGATGAAATTAGACCTCGATTTGGTTTAATGCGGGGACGGGAATTTATCATGAAAGACCTTTATTCATTTGATATAGATGACCAGGGATTGGATGTTTCCTACCGGAAGATGTATCATGCCTATAATCAAATATTTACTCGGTTAGGTTTAGATTATCGGGTAGTAGAAGCAGATAGCGGGGCTATTGGTGGGGATGAGAGTCATGAGTTTATGGTATTAGCGGATAATGGTGAATCAGAAATAGTATATTGTGATAACTGTGATTATGCAGCCAATGTGGAAAAGGCAGTTTGTACAGCCGGGGAAGTGCAACAAAATGATGAGTTGTTACCGTTGGAGAAAATTCATACTCCAGGACAGCGTACTATTCAGGACATTGCTGATTATCTTAAAGTGGGTAAAGATGAGCAGATAAAAACCCTGATGTATAATGCCGATGGGGAACTAATTGCAGCTATATTAAGAGGGGACCGAGAGCTTAATGAGATTAAATTAAAGAATGCATTGGGCTGTAATGAATTATTTATGGCCAGTGAAGATGATGTTCGTATATCTTGCGGTGCCGGTTTCGGGTCATTAGGCCCGGTAGGGATGGACTTGAAGATATATGCCGATTTGGAAGTGGCAGTCATGAAGAATTTTACCTGTGGAGCTAATCTGGATGACTATCATTATAAAAATGTAAATTTAGGGCGTGATTTTGTTCCGGAAGCTATTATAGATATCCGGAATGCAGTGGCCGGTGACCCTTGTCCCCTCTGCGAAGGGCAATTAAAGCTACTTCGAGGTATAGAAGTAGGACATATTTTTAAACTGGGTACCAATTACTCGGATGCTATGGAGGCTACGTTTCGTGACCAGAATGGGCAGTCTTGTCCATTTGTTATGGGTTGCTACGGCATAGGTATTTCCCGTACCATGGCTGCTGCCGTGGAGCAAAATAATGACGAAAACGGAATAATATGGCCGATTCCTATTGCACCCTATCATGTAATAGTAGTACCAGTAAATAGCAAAAATGAAGAACAAACCCGGATGGCCGAATCTATTTATCAGATTTTACAACAGGAAGGCCTGGAAGTAATAATTGATGACCGTGATGAAAGGGCCGGGGTTAAATTTAAAGATGCCGACCTGATAGGTATACCAGTAAGAATTACAATTGGGTCTAAAGCCTTGCAGGAAAATAAGGTGGAAGTGAAGAAAAGATGGGAAAAAGAAGTAGAATTACTAGAAATAGATAAAGTTGCAGTAAGGGTATTGGAGATTATAAGGGGATAATGGAGTAGGTGTGAAGGTAAGAGTATGTCAGTATATGAAATAATATTCAAACTGGCGTTGGCCTGCATATTAGGTGCCTTGATAGGGTTAGAGAGGGAAAGCCTGAATCGACCTGCAGGCTTGCGAACCTATACCCTGGTTTGTGTGGGTTCTACCCTGGCTATGATTGTATCAATTGATATTTATATGCAATATTACCAAACCGTTAATGCTGATCCTGGCAGAATTGCTGCCCAGGTGGTCAGTGGTATTGGTTTTCTCGGTGCTGGAACTATAATGAGGGAAGGTGCTTCAGTTCGAGGCTTGACCACGGCAGCAGGTTTGTGGGTGGTAGCCTGCATTGGTCTGGCCATAGGTGCCGGGCTTTACATACCGGCAGTTGCCAGTACTATTCTCATTCTTTTTGTACTTATCTATTTCGTCCAATTTGAACAATTGTTTACCGGGATGAGGGAATTTAAGGGTTTGGTCATAGTGGTAGAGGACCGCCCTGGACAGGTAGGGGATATCGGTTCTATCCTTGGTGATATGGGTGTTTTAATTAAGAACATTCAGCTAACCCATGTGGATAATGAAAAAAACTTGGAAATAGAACTACTGATAGATCTTCCCACCGGCATGACCATATCTGAGGTAATTAAGGAGCTTTCTGCTATGAAAGAACTGAAGAGTATAGATAGATTAAATTAAATACAAAAATTCTATTTTCTTATTATTTGGAGGTAATTATTAGTGATACGTGATTTTGCCTCGTTTTATAAAGAAATTACCGGGAAAGATGCCCTGGCAGTATGGCAGAATGCCAAGATACATAAAATTGAAGTTCACTCCCGCAGTAAAGCCTGGTTTATATACGTTCAGATTAGTGAAACCCTACCTGCCAGGACTGTCAGGCAGACAGCAAAAGAAATACTAGAGCATATGTCCTACCTGAAGCATCTGGAGATTATTCCTTTGCTATCAGAGCCTTCCCGCCGGATAAATGAAATTATTAACAGCAGGCAAGAGGAATTATCCTCTTTCTTTTTTGATAACGGTAAGTTTACAGACCACATAGAATGGGACTGTACAGGTAAACGATTAGATTTAGTTACTACAGATGAAGAAGTATATAACTACATGATAGAAAAGCAGGTATGTAATCACCTGGCTAATTGGTTCCAGGAAGAATATAGCCTGCGGGTATTAGTTAGAGTGCTTGGTACAGGTAGTGAACCCGAGATTCCTAGTAATACTATTAATGCCGGAAGAAAAGCTGATGTATTAGAAATAAAAGATTATACACAAGTTTCAAGACAAACGGGAAAAAGACCCGGGCGGAAACGTGAATTATTAGAGCAGCAGGAAGTCATAAAATTATCCGAACTTCAGGAAGGCTTGAAAACAGTAGTAGTGGAAGGCGAGGTCTGGAAGAAAGAAATAACTAATATTCGTGGCAATAGATATTTATTAACATATTATCTGACCGATTATACCGATTCTCTAATGTTAAAAATATTTCTCGATACCCTGAATGAAGATAAGATAAAAGAAGGCCAGTGGATAAAAGCCAGTGGTAATCTGCGCTATGACGATATTGCTCGGGAACTAGTACTATTCCTGGAAACCTATATTCCAGTGCAGAAAAAAGTAAGAAGCGATAGTGCCAGGCAAAAGCGGATTGAGTTACATGCTCATACGAAAATGAGTGCTATGGATGGTTTATGTAATATATCTGCTTTGATTAAAAGAGCGGCAGAGTGGCAGCATCCTGCTATTACTATTACTGATCATGGTTGTATCCAGGCTTTTCCCGAGGCTCATCAGGCATCTTTGGAACATAAAATCAAGGTAATTTATGGCGTGGAAGGATATCTGGTGGAAGATAATAAAAAGGATACTCCCTATCATATTGTTTTACTAGCTCGTAACCAGACTGGTTTAAGAAACTTGTATTATCTGGTTAGTAAATCTTATATCGATTATTTTTATCGTCAACCTCGTATTCCCCGCCGGGAACTAGAGGAGCATCGGGAGGGTATTCTGCTGGGCTCTGCCTGTGAGGCTGGGGAGTTATACCAGGCCTTACTAGATGATGTAGCTGAACAGGATTTGGAAAAGGTAGCAGCGTTTTATGACTATTTAGAAATACAACCTCTGGCCAACAATGATTTTCTAATCCGTAAAGGTCGGGTTAAAGACCAAAAACATTTACAGCAATTAAACCGGCGTGTTGTTGAGCTAGGGAAGCGGCTTAATAAACCGGTGGTAGCTACCGGCGATGTGCATTTTCTAGAGCCTCAGGATGAAGTATTTCGTAGAATTATTCAATCTGGTCAAGGTTACGAAGATGCCGAGGTGCAAGCTCCACTATATTTTAGAACTACTGCAGAAATGCTGGAGGAGTTTTCTTATCTAGGAAGGGAAGAAGCCCAGGCAGTAGTTATTGATAACCCTGGCTTAATCAACGAAATGGTAGAGGTGCTACAACCAGTTCCGGATGGTTTTTACCCACCAAAAATTGATTCAGCTGAGGAAGACATAATAAAACTCACCTGGGAAGGGGCTAATAAACTTTATGGCAATAACATTCCACAAGAAATAAAAGTTAGGATTGAAAGGGAACTGGAATCTATTACCAGGCATGGATTTAGCGTACTTTATCTAATAGCCCATAAGCTAGTTAAAAAGTCTAACCAGGACGGCTATCTGGTGGGTTCCAGAGGGTCGGTGGGCTCTTCCATAGTAGCTTATTTGACTGGAATAACCGAGGTTAATCCCTTACCTCCGCATCGTCTTTGTCCCTCCTGTGCTTATTGTGAAATTGTTATAGACCCGTTGGTAGGTTGCGGTGCAGATTTGCAATCTGAAGATTGCCCGTTATGTGGTAACAGTATGCGTAATGGCGGGTTTGACATACCTTTTGAGACCTTCTTGGGTTTTGAAGGTGATAAAGTACCGGATATTGATTTAAACTTTTCCGGGGATTATCAAAGCCAGGCTCACCAGTATGTAGAGGAATTGTTTGGTAGTGAAAATGTATTTCGGGCCGGTACTATTTCTACGATTGCAGAGCGAACGGCTTATGGATTTGTCAAGAAATATGCTGAAGAAAAGCAAGCCGCTATCAAAAATTCGGAGGTAGAACGCCTGGTTAGTGGCATTACCGGGGTAAGAAGAACTACCGGGCAGCACCCCGGTGGGCTTATTGTGGTTCCGCAGGGGCATGATATATTTGAATTTACTCCTTTGCAGCATCCGGCCGACAAAAAAGAATCAGGGGTAGTGACCACTCATTTTGAATATCATGCTATTGGGGACCAGTTGGTTAAGTTGGATATTCTGGGTCATGATGACCCTACGGTTATTAAGGTTTTAGAAGATCTTACTGGTGTAATAGCAGATGGTATTCCCCTGAACGATAAGCAAACCATGGCCATATTTTCTTCAGTTGAACCCCTGGGAGTTACCCCCGATGAGATTGGTACCAGTGTTGGGACTTACGGGATTCCTGAATTTGGTACTCGTTTTGTTCGGCAGATGTTGGAAGCAACCCGACCTACGACTTTTTCTGAACTAGTAAGAATAAGCGGACTTTCTCACGGTACTGATGTGTGGCTTAATAATGCTCAAAACCTGATCGAAGGCGAAATAGCCAGTCTTAACGAGGTTATTAGTACCCGGGATGATATTATGATTTATTTGATTCAACAGGGGATTGAGAAGAATAGGGCATTTCAAATCATGGAAAATGTTCGTAAAGGAAAAGGATTAAAACCTGAGCAGATTGAAATTCTACAGGAGGCTCATATACCATCATGGTATATTGAATCCTGTCAAAAAATTAACTACATGTTTCCCAAGGCCCATGCCGTAGCTTATGTTATGATGGCCTTTCGTATTGCCTATTTTAAGGTTTATCATCCCCGCGAATTTTACGCCAGTTTCTTTAGTATCCGGGCTGAAGATTTTGAAGCTGAAACTATGCTCGGGGGTATTGACAATATAGCGCGGAGGATAAAGGAGATTAATCGAAAGGGATTTAAGGCTCCCCAGAAAGAAAAAAAATTGCTACCAGTGTTGGAAGTGGCATTGGAAATGAACGCACGTGGATTTAAATTTTATCCAGTTGACCTTTATGGTTCTCACGCTCATCGCTTTATCGTATATAAAGATGGGTTGCTATTTCCTTTCTCTGCTTTACCTAATGTAGGCTCTACTGCTGCTCAGAACATTGTAGAGGCCAGAAACGAGGGAAGTTTTGTATCAGTTGAGGATTTTCAGCAGCGGACTCGCCTGAACAAGACAGCTATGGAAGTACTTAAGCAAAATCACTGTTTTCATGCTCTTCCCGAAAGCAACCAAATGAATCTTTTTGCCTAGTTATCCTTGGCTAGACTTGTATAATTTATTAGCATTATGTTATACTTATACCAAGCTTACTACATATCTGCGAACACAAGTGGGTTTCTGCCCACTTTTTCTATTGTAATATAGCTTAATAAGAAAATAGACGGGGATTAGACACAGAAGGACACTGATTATTTATGATTAACACTGATTTTTTTAAAATAAACCTGACCCCAGCTACTATTTTCATAGGTGGTTGTGTCCTCGGGGCATGACGGGTTAATAAGAAAATAGACCGGGGATTAGACGCGG
>DUMX01000225.1 GCA_012839665.1 Gelria sp. | reverse complement strand
TGTAACCCTCGACATTATTTAATAAACCCTCCATCAATTATTCTCTTTTGTCTATAATACACCATTTCAGGTGTTTTGCTTGCAATAAAGGTAATTTTTTCTGTTGAAAATAATTAAATTTATTGCATTATATTGTCATATACTCTAAAATAAGCTAACAATTAATAAGGAGCTAAATTAATGAATACCAAAGAGAGAAAAACTAGTTTATGGAGGAACGTGCTGCTCTGTTTTTTAGCCGTTGTAATTCTTATAACGGCTGGGGTTGGGTTTTTATTTCGAAGTGAAATTAAAACCGTAAACAGTATTAAAAAAGTGGATGATTACGGATTTTACACTATGGAATACGCAGGTGACTATGGATTTGATGATTTCTTAACAATAGGAGCCAGCAATGATGAAGAGCTAATTGCATTTGTAGCCCAAAAACTTTTAAAGGGGTTACCGATTTCAATTACCGGACCTGATTTAAGCTGCAGCACTTTTAATGCAATAACACCGGAAGGGGAATATATTTTCGGCAGAAACTTCGATATGGATTATTCACCTGGAATGCTGGTACATACAAAACCGGATAACGGATATGAAAGCATTTCTATGGTCAATCTTGCATTTATTGGCTACAAAGATGATTATATGCCGGAGCAGTTTTTTGATAAAATTCTTACCCTGGCCGCACCGTATGTACCAATGGACGGTATTAATGAAAAAGGGTTAGCAGTCGGTGTACTATTGCTACCGGACGCACCAGCTACCAAACAGGAAACTGGAAAAATTAATATTAACAGTACTACAGCTATCAGAATGTTATTGGATAAAACAGCTACAGTAGATGAAGCAGTTGCCATGCTCAAGCAATACGATATGCACGATTCCGCTAATAGCTGTTTTCACTATCAAATAACAGACGCAACGGGGAACAGTGCGATTGTAGAATATGTAAATAACGAAATGCATGTATTAAAACCGGAAACCAGATATCAGGTTTGTACCAACTTCTTCCAAACTCCTGGGGAAAGATATAACTTCGGGCAAGGACAAGAGCGTTATGACATTGTAATGACCGGATTAAAGGAAAAAGATGGAGTAATAACTGCAGAATACGGAATGGACCTGTTAAAAGCCGCCCGCATGATTGATGAACCCGATGAGAAAAGCGGTATTATATACAATACCCAATGGAGTGCAATATATAATAACAGCCAAAAATGTGTAGATCTGGCTATAGGAAAGAATTATGATAAAATATATCATTATTCTGTTAAAGAATAAGTTGGAATCGTAACCTACAAAATGCTATTTTATACACACCATAGGAAATTACATGCACAAGCTACAGCGGAGAATACTCATCTCCTCTGTAGCCCATTCCAATAGCAATCGCTTTGGCAGCATAGCAGACATCTGTAATACATTCCTGTAGTTTTTTATTCAGTATTAAATCGGCTTCTCCCGATACACTTAGTGCTGCTATTACTTGATTAGAAGAACCAAAAATAGGCGCAGCGACACAGCCAATTCCTATTACCGTCTCTTCGCGGTCAATAGCATAACCAGATTTTCTTATTTGTTGGAGTTCCTCCCTTAATTGCTGTGGTTCAGTAATGGTGTTCTTAGTATAAGGTTGTAACTCTTCAAACTGAAAGTATTCTTCAATATGGGCTGCCGACTGCCAGGCAAGTAATACTTTACCAACGCCTGTACAATAAGCTGCAATACCAGAGCCAACACGCGGAAAAATAACGTGACTGGTACCAGCTTTGTTACCAATTACGAAAACTGCCATTCTCCCGGCATAAATCGCAATATGAACTGATTGCTTGTACTTGGCAGCCAGTGATTTTACATGTGGTTCTGCTACTGACCCAAGACGGGCACTGGCTTGATACGTCATACCCAACTCATATATTTTCATGCCTAGTCTATATCTAGAATTCTCGGTTTTTTCTAAATAACGGTTCTTTTCCAGGGTGGTTACCAAACTATGGACTGTACTTTTGGGTAAATCAAGTTCTCGACTAATATCGGAAATGCCCCATTCCCCTTTCCGTCCGTTATAAAGTTCTAAAATAGAAAGCGCTCTGGATAAAGACCTGCTCACCGATTTTCCCCCTTATGAATATTGCCAAACTGCTAAAAGCCTATTATCTAGTTATCAATCCGCTTTTCATTATAACATCGTACTACAATAAGCAATAGTCCTTCACCCAGTACCAAAGGGAGCAGAAGTATGAACCTTCTGCTCCTCCCGACTACTAAATTATAATCCGTAAGCTTGGGCCAATATTTTTATTGGATGGGTAACTTCCCGGTCCATTACTTGAAAACCGATATAAAACCTACATACCGGGCATTGGGTTAAAATTACATCCGATACAGTATTATTTATATCCTGTAAACGTAAGGCCCGAACTTTTTCCGCTACTTCGCGATGTTCCATAAAGTAAGTTCCAGCTCCACCACAGCACTGTTCGGGAATATCAAATTCTCGCAGCTCTGCATCAGGTATCTGCCCCAACAGTTGACGGGGTGCATCCTTAACTGTAGGTGACCAACCGCGGTGACAGGGAACATGATAACTCCATGTAATATCCAACCGTCCGGGTGGTACCTCCAAGCCTTGGTTCTGTAAATAATCAGTTACTTCCCATATCTTGGCTGTTACGGTTGCAATTTTTTCCTGTAACGGGTCATCGTTTGACAGACATTTTGCAGCTTTTTCCTTAAACATCATCCCACAGGAAGTACAATCAGTAATAATCGCATCAACATCCAATCCAGCAAAAAGCTTAATATTGGTTTCGACCATACTTCGAGCACCTTCCAGATCACCTTCTGCTAAAGCGGGAATACCGCAACATACCTGTCCTTTGGGAATAATCACTTCTATACCGTTATGATTCAAAACCTTGACAACTGCTTCACCGGTGTCTGGAAAAATAAAGTTGGTTCCACAGCCTACGAAATAGGCAACTCGTTTTTTAACGGTCCCTGCCGGAGTATAAGTACCAGAATACATTTTATCGAAAGACTTGCTGGCCAGTTGCGGAATTTCTTTGGTTGCTATCCCTATTTTTTGTGCCACGGAGCCTGCTTTACCCAATGCCCCGGTTAGGCCCCTTTGGGTCAGCATCTTGCCCATTACAAATTGTTTGATACCACCGACACCCTTTTGCCCTATCTTGATTCGAGTAGCAATAATAATATCATCAATTGGTACTTTACTAGAACAGGTCTGGGTACAATTGGTACATAGCAGGCAGTCGTCCAAAATCTCCTGAGCGCGCGGAGTAAACGGGAGGTTTTCATGCATAAGCATTTCTTTAATAATAAGTAATCGATTTTTAGCAACCGAGCTTTCGCTTTGCTCAACTAAATAAGATGGGCAGGTCGACTGACAATAACTACAATGCGAACATTTCTCAATGATCTTTTCATAGTCTTCCAGTCTAAGCATGTTTATCACCATCCTCCATCCATATTTTGCCGGGATTCATGATGCCCTTGGGGTCAAAGGCTTGTTTAATCCGTTTCATCAGCTCAATCTGGATGTCCCCCAGTTCCCAGGCTAAATATTTGGATTTATGAATGCCGATTCCGTGCTCACCGGAAATGGTTCCTCCCATATCTAAACCGGTACGAATCAATTTATCAATAGCAATTTCTGATTTCTCCAGGGCTTCAGGAGTTACCTGTGGGAATAATATTGAAGGATGCATGTTGCCATCCCCGGCATGACCAGCTAATCCAATCATAACCTCCTCCGCAGCAGCAATCTCCTGTACCGCCCGTACCAAGTCCGGTAGTTTATTACGAGGTACGGTTATATCCTCAGAATTAGCTCTTTCAAAAATAGTTTGAATGAGTGGATAAACATTAGCCCGGGCTGTCCAGTAAGTTGCTGCCGCTCGCGGATCTTCAATGAGCCTTACTTCTTTCGCTTTCATATCATGACAAATCTCACTGACTAATTTAGCTTCATATTCAACTTGCGCTTCGGTCCCATCAAAAAACATAAACAGATAACCTTCACCATCAGTAGGAAGTGGCGGAAAAAAGTACTGATTCATAATTGTAATAGCAAGCTTTATGAGAAATTCCAACATGGCAGGAACGGCTCCACGGGCAATAATTTCAGCTACTATTTCCGCTGCCTGCTCCAAAGTTTCACAAACCACGATAACCGTACGATCCGCTTCCGGTAATGGCAAAAGACGCAGATTAACCCCGGTGATTACCCCTAAAGTACCTTCCGAACCGGTCATTAAATGAGTAATATCATAACCTACTGATTGTTTAACAAATTTTCCTCCCGGCGTAATTATAGAACCATCCGGTAGTACGACCTCCAATCCGGTTACATAATTACCAGTAGTCCCGTATTTTACACCCCTGGGTCCGCCTGCCCGGGTCGCTACATTTCCACCAATAGTGCATACACACCCGCTTTGCGGGTCAGGCGGGTAAAAGAGTTTGCGCTTTTCCACTGTATCCTGAAATTTTTTTAATACAACACCACCTTCCACCCTGGCGGTCATATTGCTGCCATCAATTTCTACAATCTGATTAAGCCGCTTCAGATCCATAACAATGCCGCCATGAACTGGTGTACAACCTCCTGCCAGACCACTGCCAGCCCCTCGTGGTGTAACCGGAATTTCCTTTTCAAAAGCATATTTCATTACTTTTGCTACTTCTTCAGTTGTGTGAGGTAATACTACTGCATCAGGTATACGGCTTTTAAAATAATGAGTCGCATCATTTGCATATGCCAGCATTTCTTCCGGTTGGGACAAAATCTGGGTAGGCCCTAATAATGTTGCCAGGTCTTTCACTAAACCTTGCATCTATTCCCCCCCTTTTTCTTAAAGGAACATCCCGACTTCAGTTGCAATTATTTTACCTGCTCATAACCAACCTTTAGAACTTTACGATTCATCTCCAATACCTGACCACTAAAGCGTTGTTCTAAAATCCGTTCATAGTCATCAATGTCGATTGGCACTAAAGGCAAAGCAGTTAAAGCCCCCATCAATAGGACGTTGGCAGCTTGACTATTACCTGCCTCCACTGCCAGCTTGGTTGCTTCAATTATCTGTACCTGATTACTCAGCTTTCTTAACTCTGCTTCTATTGCTTCCATAGCTGGATAATGAGCTTCACCAATTAAGACCCCCAAAGGATAATTAGGTCGGGAGTCGGTTATGATTAAGGTTGATTTATTAGCATAATCACGTGCAACCCGTAAGGTATCAGTAGGTTCAAAGGAGACGATAATATCCGCTTGTTGTAGCGGGATTAACACGCCATACTCAGTAGCGGCTGATATTCTAACATGACTCATTACTGAACCACCACGTTGTGAGGCTCCGTAGGTTTCGCCTACAGTTGCAAAATAGCCCTTTTCTACCAGAGCAGAAGCTAAGAGTTCAGTGGCTAAAATATTCCCCTGCCCTCCAACACCACATATAATAATATTTAGAGGGTCCTTTATAAGCTCTTTACTCATACTGCTTCGCCCCCTTCTATCTTGATTGCACCTGCCGGGCACAGTGAGACACAAACCCCACAACCAACACAGACCACCTCATCAATTTTGGCTTTACCGACCTCATAGTCCCAAATGTTGCCGGGACAGCCCCAAATTCGACTACAGAACCTGCCACATCCGCATTCGTCTCCCCGGCACAAATCCTGATCAACCCAAACCTTAGCTTTTTCGCGTTTGCGTATCGCCAACGTAGCACATTCCTGTTTCAGAATTAATACCTTTAATCCCGGTTGTTTGAGGAGCTTATACACTATCTCAGTTGTACCCGTAATGTCGAAAGGATCTGCTACAGTTACCGGGCATCCAATCGCTTTTACTACCTTCGCAATCGAAATAGGTTCTGTAGTTTTACCCATGGCAGTTAGTCCGATGCCGGGATGAGGTTGAAATCCGGTCATCGCCGTAGCTGAATTGTCTAGAATAACAAATAGCATATTGGAGTT
>DUMX01000373.1 GCA_012839665.1 Gelria sp. | reverse complement strand
GAGCGGTTGTGCCGGGCCTGCCCGGCCCAGGTCGTGCATCAGGAGGGCTGTCTGCTCCTTTAAGGAAAGCGAAATTCCATAGTGCTCGGCTATAGAGAAGGCTATATCTCTAGTGTTAATTAGATGATCTTCCAATAGTTTTCCCGGATGGCTGCAAGGTTTACCACGCATTGAACCAGGCCACCTTTTCACCATTGACCAGACTGCTTTCCAGTACTCCGGATTGACGGAGGTACAATGGTTTTGTTTTTTGAGACTCCGGTTGAGTGTAATAGACTAAAACTGTGTTTAGTAAACGGCGCCTCGTGCTCATCTGGGCCGGAACTCTTTCGCTGAAAACAGCTCCCGAACGAACCACATCTAATTCCAGACCTTCATAAGCCGGTACTACGGTATCAAAGCCTTGTTGTTCATTGGCGGCTTCGGCTGCGTATTCCCCCTGATAGGACATCTCCGCTAAAGCATAAGCAGGTCCTAAACAGGGGGTATAGATGAATTCTTCGCGCTCCAGTCTTTGTTTTAAATCCGGATAAATACTGCCTCCTCGTACATATATACGATACCGCGGTTTTTTAAGCAGTTGATGCTTAACTTGAATATGCTCTGTCATATCAGCATTAGCAGTTTTGAATTTCATCAGGTTAACTGCAGTTTTTATCCAGCGAATAGGGTGCTGTAAGCTCAAGCCTATTTGCAAATCCTGCAAATGTTCCCAAAAGTAAGCATTTTTCGCATCTTCGGCAGCCCCATGATTAATGCCTACAATAGCCCCTATAAGTCCGGCTATAGCGGTAGGTGGCGGAAAGGGATATGAAACCATAGAGGTGGTGGTATAAGGTTTACGGAAAAGAGCCATATCCCCTTCTACATCGAAGACTAATACCACCCCCATCACCTCATTTCAATCTCCGTCAAATCCTCTAATTCATCGGACTGTATTATGTTAATGTCACCATCGCTGATAAGTCTAATCTTCTCAATTTGTTCCTTTTTAGCCTGTACTGCCGTCAATAAAGCGGACATATCCAGAGTTACTTCATCCAGGCTGCGCAGAGCTTTTTGTTTTTCCCGGTCTATTTCGGCACTGTCTTTATCCAGCAGCTTAACCCGCTCATCCAGAGCCCCTATTTTGCCATTAAAACCTTCCTTGTAGGTTATTTCCAGTAACAGGCGGGATTTATGTTCGTTTTTGCTGCGTGTAATCAGGTTGTCAGTTCCCTCCCACAAAGCAGATACCATCTTTTCTAAATCTTCATCATCTGCTCCAGTCTCTATGCTGGCATTTTGGTTAGCTATAGCATAAACACTCATTAGGGCAAAAGGAACCAGGTACTCGTTGCGAAATGACCTCTGCTGCTTGTCCCCGCCACGCCCCTCGGTAGCAAAAGCAGAAGTTCCCTGGATAAACTCGAAACTGGCGCTATGCAGTGAACGCGCCCATTTAAACTGTACCGGTCCGGTCCAGGAAAATGCTACATTGCCCAGGGCAAATGTTACCCCAAAAAGCCTGGCATCCAGACATTCCTGAATTACCTCCCGAGCATCCTCCTGACTGGTGGCTGTTTTCAACTCTTCAAACCGTGTTTTCAGTGACTTGGCTTCTCCATCTACCAGAACCATCTCCTCCGCCCTTACCCACTCATCCCTGATAGTACGCTTAATACGTACATCCGAAGCCATAGCCTGGGCCGTATCACCATCATAACGGGGATGGTTTTCATTAAGGGGATCTCCATTGGGATTAGCATCTTTTACCGAATATAGGAAAAGATACTCCCTTCTTTGTTTAAATGCCATTATTTGTTTCCTCCTCTCTTTCTTCAGCCGGTTCATCTTTCTTCGTCGGGAATATTTCCCAGAAATATCTGCGGGCATTAATAAACCCGGCAGCAAAGGCAAAGTTCCCATTTACACCCATTTCTTCATCGTCAGCCTGTAGTATTAACTCCAGTGCGGCTCCGCTCAGGCGGTTCATGTATGCTGTATATTTCATTTCTTCACGATAAGCTGCTAATAGCTTCGGTACGCGGCCAAGAATCCTTTTTAAATTCGTTTTGTCCATACGCCCAAACTGGATTTGTTTAAATAGCGGGCTTTTGCTAATATCACCATCTGCTCCCGCCTGGCGCTCAGCCATGTAGCCTAATAAAACTCCAGCCAAAAATACCCCCTGCCCGGCTGGTCCCTGCATATAGGGATCATGAAATTGCTCGAAAATGGCTGTATTCACTTAAGTCACCTCCCGATTTAATGCCTGCATGTATTCCACCCATAATTCAGCATAGTGCATGCTCCTGCGATAGTTATCTGGTTTGCCTTCATAGACTAGTCGAGCCAGGCGCGGTACAATAAAGCGTTTAAACATATCTACTGGTAATACCTCACCCTGCAACATACCCCCGATTATCTCCAGAGTAAAATCGCGAAAAACCATTTTGTCTCCGCTGCTTTTACCGGCAAAATTAGCTAGGGTTGCATATAAACTCTTGATAGCAAAATCTAAACTAGTAGTTTTCTGCCAACCGAACTGTTCTTTGCTAACTTTTTGCCAGGTAGACTCCAATCTAGCCAGGCGTTCAGGCGGTACATCCTCCACCATCAGGTGAACTATTTCTTGCGCATTATTCTGTTCCCAGAAAACAAAGTGAAAGATAAGCCCTTGCCCGGTTTGAGCCAGCCGGGAAAAATACATGCCTTCAGTTCTCTCTCCGGCTCCGCCTATTTCATTGGTATCCAGCTGTTTTTCCCAGGTACCCAAGAATTGATTAAATAATTTGTTATCACCATCACCTACAGCTTCAGGAATTGCCCAGATGTTGATTTTAGGTAAAACCGTACTATTATTAAGTACTCGGTCTACCTTTTCCCGTCCGGCAGATACTTCTGCAAAACAAGACTGGCACACGGGAAAACTGTGGATTATTTCGTTTTTGTCCAGCCCGGCTAAAACGCTAACTTTATCAAAGGTATTAAATTTAAAAATCTTATTTAGTCCTAATACGGTATCTGTGGTGGCATTACATAGGCTGCAGTTTTTTTCCTGAAAATCCTTGGGGGGCTTTTTATCCAATTCTAAATTTCGAACTAACTTTTGTTGGAAATAGTTTTCGAAGGCTGATATCCTGCCGGGATAAAGGAAGTTTCCTCCCTGGTCGATGCCAAATATTATTATGTAGGATTGCTGGTTATCTAAATCGGGTAAGACCATATGGATTTTTTCTTCCATTTCAGCCATGACCTGGTCAACCGAACTGGATGTGAAAAAGCCTTCTTTCTCGTAATCCATTAATACACGGTTTCTAATTTTATGGAAATGTGTTTTTTTATCCTTCCTCCAGTTTTGGGGACATAGTGCCTCTAAACTCTTATCCGGATCGTTTTTCATTTTGCCTGCCTTATGAATTGGGGTAAAGCGCCAGGTGGTGTTAGCTCCAGCCGGTTCTCGATACAAATAATCCGTCAATGCTGCTCTCCTGGCACTGTAATCAGCCAGGTCGATGCGACTGACTCCTTCTATTTCTAATGGCTCCTCTAAATCACCGTTTACTCTTAGCCATACCCGGATTTCTTTTCCATCTCTATCCATAGGCCTGGTTAAATATGCTGCTACGCCTTCTTTTGCTTCATTTTGCCCCATTTGCGCCATCGCTTGTAAAAACCCCAACTACTTCACCTCCTTTCTGTTTTTTTACCTTGCTACTATACAAATCCTTATCAGCAAACTACAGGGTGCAAAAAACTTGAAATTCTCGAGTTTTAATCCAACACCAGAGTATAGCGGCCGAGGCCAAAACCGGTGTTTTTTCCCACATGAAGTATTTGCCCCAGGGAATCCAAGCGACATTTTAGCCCCCCTCCTAATTTAGCTATCATTTTTATCTTATTCGCCCTTATATCTGGTATATCCTTCCATTAGTGTTAATGTTCCGTTAATTATTATATAACCGACTTTATCTCCCCTAGTTTTTATGCAGTTAAGAGCCAATTAAAAGTTTTCCTAATAATAAAGTCCGCACGAGATAGGATAAAGGTGCAGAGAAATATTCATCCATGAATTATCTCTACTTTGAACTTAACCACAATAAGGTGACATGCGTTCGTCATTTTAAAAAATTTTTCTTGGAAATGCTCTTGTTTTGCCACCAAATTTTCTCATCGACCTCCCCTGCGCTAGAACAAGCTGACATTCCACCTCACAGAACTAACCAACAAAAAAGGCAAGCGATTATAGCGGCTTGCCTATAAGCGGGTCATAAACGAATGGTCGGATAAGAAACGCCGCCTTTCCTCGGAAAGGTTTCAATCCCCTATAAGCGGGTCATAAACACAAGGATACGGAGCTTAAGAACAAAGTGCTGGAATGTTTCAATCCCCTATAAGCGGGTCATAAACTCTTCTGCCGCCTTTGAGTGTGCCGCCTACGAAACCGCGTTTCAATCCCCTATAAGCGGGTCATAAACTTGATGGCCGAGTGATACGGTTACCGGCAACCGCGTTTCAATCCCCTATAAGCGGGTCATAAACAATTTTCTTGTATCGAGCCACGAACTACTTAACCTAGTTTCAATCCCCTATAAGCGGGTCATAAACGCTTTCAGCGCCACCAACCCAATGGGTGCGACCTGAGTTTCAATCCCCTATAAGCGGGTCATAAACGTCGTCCTTGGCAATATGGACTTCTATGGTTTCCTTAGTTTCAATCCCCTATAAGCGGGTCATAAACGCTTTGAGGAGTCCCAGGCCGAGTTTATATATGAGTTTCAATCCCCTATAAGCGGGTCATAAACTATAGTCAGCGGTCAAGATATCGAGGACGCATACGGGTTTCAATCCCCTATAAGCGGGTCATAAACCCTGCAACAGCGACCACAACCTTTGCCGGACTATCGGTTTCAATCCCCTATAAGCGGGTCATAAACGTGATTAAGCAATGCGTCATTTGCGGGGAAAATTTGTTTCAATCCCCTATAAGCGGGTCATAAACGAAGGAGCCTATATCAGCATCAGACCTTATCAAAGTTTCAATCCCCTATAAGCGGGTCATAAACAAAAAATGTCTCGGAGAGGAAATAACCGACATTATTCTGTTTCAATCCCCTATAAGCGGGTCATAAACAAAAT
>DUMX01000015.1 GCA_012839665.1 Gelria sp. | reverse complement strand
CTGGGGATACCACGCAGTATAATAATGGTTGGAGAAGAGGAACTAATAATATTAGGCTCCATATTTTTAATATATAAGCCGGCTCTGGAGTTTTTGGCATTATCAAGGGTAGGGTTAATCGTGGCATTTAAGATAAAGAAAACACCGCTGCTGTTAGATTTTTGCAGTGAAAACAAAGTTCGGTCAAATTCACCGGATATAACTTCTTCCAGCACTTCGGGATGATTTTGCAAACTAGATACAGGTATACCCAGTTTGTTCGTTTTCTCTTCAATACTTCTGGATAGTTCTTTAGAAAACTCTATGGCCTGTAAGGAAAGGTATCCATATTGGTTGGAAGTATCCTGTGAAAAATGCTGCAGTTCATTTGCAAACATTATTTCACTCTCTGTCAGGCCTGCAGTGAATGTACCTGTAATGAACAGAATAGCTATTACTCCTAGAATAATAGTCAGCACCAGCACTATCAGAAACAAAAAGAGCCTGGCCTTCATAGGCATACTGTTTGTACCTGGTTTTTTAAATTCTTGTTTTACGAATTCTATTTTTTCAGATAGCAAATTTTTCAACTTACAATAGCCTCTATTTAAGACTTCCTGATTCCACTACAACAAAATCCTTGCTGATTTCTATTTTATTGAAAACTTATCAATAAAATCATCATATTTACCATTTACTACTGTTTTATAGGCTCCTACCGAATCGCTGTTTTTTAAGACGCCGGTGTAGGAATTTCTGGACTGAGCTGCAATATCCTTTAATTGGCTTTCGTATTGCTGTTGTATTTCATCAATGTCATCGAATAGTGGGGGTATGTAAAATTCGTATTCTTTCTGCATTATCCTCGAAGTCTTAAGTAGTTTCTTAATTCTCTCATCGGTGATATTCTTAATCTCCTGGGACATAATCTCCCCAAAAGCTGCTTCGGTTACGGGAAGATATCCGGTAGATGACACGAAACGAAGATTGTTTTCAGGGTTGGTAAACCATTTTAGAAAAATACCGGCGGCATACTCTTTTTCTTTAGTAGACTTGATTACACTCATACCTCCGCCTCGCTGTATAGCTACTTTTTTTCCACCTTCAAACACAGGGTAAGGTAAAATATCCAGCTCTATCGGTTCAGAGGTGTTGTCTGCATATGTAACCATAGAAGAGAAAAACGATACTCCTGCAGTCGAACCAGTTGAACACAAGATATCACCCGTTTTGGCAAGGTCGGTGGCATATCCGTTATATATGGCTACCTGGCCTAAAACAGCAGGTTTATAGTAACACTCCCACACCCGGGGATATTGTGGAGAGGTGAAGTTAATAGCACCGTTTTTAATAAACTCATCGCCCAACTGCTTATATCCGATTAGTGAGAAATTAAACAGTGAATCGGGCATGAAAAACATTTTACCATCATTGGCGATAGCGGGTGTTTGTTTATCAGTCCAATCATAATATAGGGCTGAAGTTTTAATAATCCCCTCAAAGGTTTGTAAATCCTCAATTTTAGCCCCGGTATCCCGGGCAAATCTATCAAATAAGGTTTTGTTTAGAAACAAAACTTCTGTTGATTTGGCAGTAGGAAAGACATAAAGATGGTCTCCTCCTAATCGGCCTTCTTCTAAAAATTCAGGGATATAGGCGGAAAGCTCTTGCGGGGTAAATTGCTCATTAAGGTCAGCCAGTAGTCCTTTTTCTGCTAATATAAGGGCGGTTTTAGGATAAGCCGTGGTAATATCAGGAAGTGATGGTGCTCCCGGTTCATCATTTGCAGACATAGTCAGTTTTTCATGGAGGGTGGCACTGCCGGATATAGATGTAACGTTGATTATAATACCTTTTTCTGCTCCCACGGTGTCATTGAATTCATCAACCATATCATCCATAGTAGCCTTTAACTGACCACCATAGTTATGCCAGAGCGTAAGAGTTATGGGGTTTTTTGGGTTTAGCTTTACAGAGTTACTTCCGCAACCGGCTGATAGAAGAAAAAGTAGAATTAAGACTGTAACCATAGAAATGCTTTTTTTCAATATGTATCTCCCCCTCACACGCAACTACCATCCGTCGCGTCTATTACCACTTTCTTACTAACTTCATTAATTATAGCACTTGCGTAAAAATTTAAAATACATTTATTTTAATACTATTCATACTGTCACCCTGAGGGTGATTCTGCTGTTTCCGGGGCAAAATCACCCTCGGGGTGATTCTTTATTAAGTGAGAATGTATACAATGTGGCATAATCAAAATTTTCATTAAGGAGGTTTTTTAATGACTACAGACCCGAACATTAACAATCAGACAGCGGAGGGTGCGATTCCAATCTTTGATGCGGGAGATGTTGAAAAGAACAAGACCATGGCTGGTCTGGCCTATTTTATCTTTTTCCTACCCTTAATAGCTTGCCCTGATTCCCCTTATGGTAGGTTTCATGCAAACCAGGCCTTGTTATTATTTATTCTCGGTTTTGGAGGAAGCATTATCCTTTCCATGATACCTATAATTGGCTGGGTGCTTCTGCCAATTTTTGCCCTGGGGATACTGGTGCTAGTTATCATGGGGTTGGTTAATGGATTTGGCGGGAAAGGAAAGGAGCTTCCTATTATTGGCAAGTTTAGACTATTGAGTTAAGAAGAAAATAGACCGGGATTAGACACTGATTGCTTATGAATGACATTGAATTTTATTATTTTTTTAAAGGATAGCGAAGGCTTCACCCTGTCGGGTATATAGTAGCCTTCGGTGGGAAGTGTAGGGAACGACCCCTGTGCCGTTCCGGCATGTTGTCGCAATACCGGTGCAACTATTTTCATAGGTTGCTGTATGTCCTTTGGGTATGCGTCTAGCGTACGTGCCGGACAATAATAATTCTTAATCCGATACAGTTGCCATATGGCCTAACATATGGTATACTCGGGTTTGTACTAAGCAGAAGCTTCGCTTCTCACCTTGCAACCTTGAAGTTCGTAAGGTATTTGGCACAGGCACATGAAGGCTTACTTATAAATGTCTGCCAAAAAGCGAGTTTTTGCTAACTCGCTTTTTTTTATTATTTAGGAGGTGAACATCTTATCAGCAAAGATTGGAGGATTAACGAGAATATCCGGGTCAGGGAAGTTAGACTGGTAAGCGATGATGGGGAACAAATGGGTATAGTCAATATTCGTGAGGCCCTGGGAATAGCTCGAGAGCGAGGGTTTGACCTGGTGGAAGTGGCTCCTTCCGCTCAGCCGCCTGTGTGCCGATTAATGGACTACGGGAAATATAAATTTGAACAGAACAAACGGGAAAAAGAAGCCCGTAAAAAGCAGAAAGTCATTGCCGTAAAAGAGGTCAAAATGAGACCTAATATAGAAGAACACGACTTTCAGGTTAAAGCTAGAAATGCACGAAGATTTTTATCCGGTGGGGACAAGGTGAAACTAACCATTATGTTTAGAGGAAGAGAAATTACCCATCCCGAGCTGGGGGAAAAATTATCATTGAAGTTTGTCGAGGAACTAACAGATATATCCAGCGTGGAGAAGCCCCCCAAGGTTGAGGGAAGAAATATGGTAACATTTCTAATACCGAAACTGGATAATGATAAGAATGATAAGAAGGAGGATAACTAAATGCCCAAGATGAAAACCCATCGGGGTGCCGCTAAAAGATTTAAAAAGACCGGTACCGGTAAGATAAAAAGGTCAAAAGCTTATGCCAGTCATCTGCTGGGGAGTAAATCTCCTAAGAGAAAAAGAAACCTGCGCAAGAGCGGATTGGTCAGCAAACAGGAAACCAAGAGGATTTCCAAATTAATTCCTTATTAGATATCAGGAGGTTTTGAGATATGCCGAGAGTAAAAGGTGGAGTAAGTGCACATAAAAGACATAAAAAGGTGCTTAAGCTGGCCAAAGGCTATCGGGGAAGCAAATCTAAACTATATCGGGTAGCTAATCAGCAGGTTATGAAATCAGGTAATTATGCTTATGCACATCGGCGCAAGAAAAAAAGAGATTTTCGTAAACTTTGGATTGCCCGTATTAATGCTGCTGCCCGTAATAACGGAACTACTTACAGCCGTATGGTACATGGATTAAAGGTAGCCGGTGTGGATATTAACCGCAAAATGCTGGCGGAACTGGCAGTTACCGACCCGGGTGGCTTTACCGAATTGGCAGAGCTTTCTAAGCAACATGCCAGCAAATAAATAAAGTAAGTAAAAAGTATGGCGATATTGCCATACTTTTTTTAAGGGAAGCGAAAGAATAGAAGTGAAGAAGATTACTTCCAGGGACAATCAGTTTATAAAGCAGGCCATAAGTTTGAAAAACAGGAAATATCGGACTCGGGAGCAGATGTTCTTGCTGGAAGGTAAAACTATGGTAAGTGAGGCCTTACACAGTAAAAAACCACTGATAAGGGTACTGGTAGACGAAACCCAGCGGGAGGAATACCAAGTCTTGTATGAACAGTTTAGCGGGTTAGAGTGGTTGGAGATTGACTCCCGGTTGTTTAAGGCTATAGCTGACACCGAAACTCCTCAGGGTATCATAGCCGTAGCCCCAATTCCCAGCCCTGATTTCGAGCAGTTAATGGGGCGCAATTTCAGTTTGATACTATTGGATCAGATAGCCGACCCCGGCAATTTGGGGACTATTATCAGGACGGCCTGGGCTTTAAATATTGATGGGATACTGCTCGGTGACGGCTGTACCGACCCATTTAGCCCTAAAGCAGTTCGGGCCAGTATGGGTGGAATTTTCAATATTCCCGTATATACCTCGGTAGGTCGGAGCAAGATAGAGCAGTTAAAATTGGCAGGTTATCAGGTTATGGGTACTGCCTCTGATGCTGGTATGACTATTTTTGAAAAGGATTACAAAAAACCTACTATAATCGTAATAGGCAGCGAGGCTAGAGGAATCAGCCCGGAAATAAAATCTTGCTGTGATAGCTTTTTTGCTATACCAACTAATCCTGAAGTTGACTCTTTGAATGCAGCAGTTGCATGTGCTATAATCATGATGGAAGTATGGAAACAGAGAAACAGCATGTTACTGTATTAAATTTATTGCTATAATATAATAAGTCTCAGTTCGACCCGGGACTATGATTGAAGGGTGGAGCAGAATGGTAGATCAGGCTGAATATCTGTGGAATCTTTTTGAAACTTCTGGTTGCATCATATATTATTTATTATATAAGATGTTAAGCACTCAATAGATATAAAAGCTATGAACAGGATAAGTAGCTTACCGCTTAACCTTACAGGGAGGCTGTGCCACTGACTGAAAGCACGCCAGGGGAAAAGTAAGTGAATTCACCTGGGAGCAGTAGGTTGAAATAGTAGTAGGTCTCACCGGTAGCCACCGTTAAAGGCATCAATCAAGTGAACCGGTTTTTTGTTTTTTAAAATAATTAAGAACCGGTTAATCAGGGTGGTACCGCGGAATAGCTTTCGTCCCTACAGGGGGATGAAAGTTTTTTATTTTCTGCAGGGAGGATTAAGGAAGGTGCTAAATAGGTTAAAAGAAATTGCTAACAACTCAGAACAACGGCTTGTGCAGGCAAACAGCATAGGTGAACTTAATGAACTAAGGGTCAAAGTGCTGGGGCGTAAAGGTGAGATAACCCAGGTCTTAAGAGGATTAAAAGACCTGGATGCACAGGAGCGAGCTAGTGTAGGCAAGGTTGCCAATGAGCTGAAACAAAAATTAGAGGATATGATACGCAGCCGGACCGAGGAAATTAAAGGTCAGGAACTACAGCTGCGTCTGGCTCAAGAGAGTATCGATGTCAGCCTACCCGGTTTACCTTTGCAGCGTGGTGGTAAACATCCGCTGACCCTGATTATTGAAGAAATAAGGGACATATTCCTGGCTATGGGTTTTTCCGTTGCTGAAGGCCCGGAGATAGAATATGATTATTATAATTTTGAAGCCTTAAATATTCCTCGGGATCATCCCGCTCGGGAAATGCAGGATTCTTTTTATATAAGTGAGGATATATTACTTCGTACCCATACCTCTCCGGTACAGGTACGTACTATGGAGAAACTTGCTCCCCAACTACCGGTAAAGATAATTGTTCCCGGTAAGGTCTACCGCCGTGATGACGATGCCACGCATTCCCCTATGTTTAGTCAGGTGGAAGGGCTGGTGATTGATAAGAGGATAACCTTTGGCCATTTGAAAGGTACGTTAATGCTTTTTGCACACAAAATATTTGGTGAAGATGTCAAGGTACGCTATCGTCCCAGCTTCTTCCCCTTTACGGAACCCAGTGCGGAAATGGATATATCCTGTGTAAATTGCAAAGGTTCCGGTTGCCGGGTATGCTCTCATACAGGTTGGCTGGAAATTTTGGGAGCAGGAATGGTTGACCCCCGGGTGCTGCAGTTCGGAGGTTATGATGGCGAACAAGTTACCGGATTTGCCTTCGGTATGGGCGTGGAGAGAATAGCCATGCTAAAATACGGTATTAATGATTTGCGTCTGTTTTTTGATAATGATAAACGCTTTTTGCGGCAGTTTTAGGGGGTGGAATCATGGGCGTATCAATTAATTGGTTGAAGCAATATGTAGATTTCAATTGGAAAGCAGAAGAACTGGCACACCGGCTTACTATGGCTGGTATTGCCATTGAAGGTATAGACCAGGTAGAAGATGATTTTATTCTGGATTTAGATTTAACTCCTAATCGGGGTGACTGCCTGGGCATGATTAACCTGGCCCGGGAAGTGGCTGCACTGACTGGTTCCAGTCTACGGTTGCCTGATATTGTTATCAAAGAAAACCAGGAAAATATAAATCAATATATCAAAGTGGAAATAAAAGACCCCAACCTTTGTCATCGCTATGCTGCTCGTCTGGTAAAGAATGTGAAAATACAGGAATCCCCCTTATGGTTACAGAAACATTGTTAATAGGCCGTATGCCT
>DUMX01000224.1 GCA_012839665.1 Gelria sp. | reverse complement strand
TCATCCCCGACTCCAATTCCTGCTGCATACATAGCCGCATGCAGAGCTGAAGTACCGCTGTTAAAGGCCACAGCATAGCGTACGCCGCAGTATTCTGCCACCCGAGCCTCAAATTCCTCCACCCGCGGCCCCTGAGTAATCCAGTCGCAACGCAAAGCCTCTATAACCGCTTTTATATCTTCTTCATCTATATTTTGCCTGCCATAAGGAATAAACTCATGCATATAAATCTCCCTGGGTTTGCTTCGATAAATTATTATTACGTCACAACATCAGTTATCATCAAGAAGCAATGCCTCATAATTACGTTTGCAGTGTAAAATTCTCTGGACAGATACCATACCATCCTCATAAATATAAAAAGCCAGATATTGTCCACAAACCAGGTAACGATATTTGCTTTTCTGCCTAACCCTTGAAGCCAGTGGCGGTCCCATTTCCGGGAAATCAGCCAATGCTTCAATTTTAGTAACAATGTTTTGAATGATTCTAACAGCAGCTTCGGGGTTATCCTCCATAAGATACTCCCTTATTTTCTGTAAATCTGTAATTGCTACAGGGTTAAATCTAATATTGACCTTCATATCAAATCCCCAGGCGCTCTTTTACTTCATCCAAAGATTGCCATTCTTCACCTGTTTTAATCGCTGCTTCAGCTTCAGCTAGTTTCGATAAAAGCTCAATAACTGCCTGTTGTCTTTCGTATTCCCGTATATCTATAAGAACATATTTACCTCTCCCGTTTTTAGTAAGAAAAACAGGCTCTCCATCCTGACAGTCCCGTAGAACTTCATTATAGTTCCTAAGGTCAGATACCGGCTTTATATTAGGCATAACCTTCACCTCCACAACTGCTGTTGTTATTATAGCATTAACATTCGTAATATAATATGCATCATGGGGAACTTGGCTAATTCTACCACCTAATTATCTAGCGTGAGCAGCTATCCAGTCCCTGGTCCTGGCAATACCCTCTTCCAGGCTTACTTGCGGCTGCCAGCCCAGGATAACTCGGGCTTTATCATAATTGCACAATAATTTTTGAATCTCGCTCTGGGGGTGAATGTGGGGTACATGCTTGATGCGTTTCTTATCTTTACAAATTAAATAGGCCAGTTCGTTAATACTTACATCCCGCCCCAGCCCGGCATTAAGCAACTGCCCATTGGCCCGGCTGTCCCTACCTGCTGAAATAACAAATTCCGTACAATCTTCCACATAAAGCAGGTCGCGGGTCTGGGTACCATCGCCATATATGTTAAGGTCTTCTCCCTCTAAATCACGCTGTATAAAAATCGCCATCACGCCACCTTCGCCGGAGGATTTTTGAAAAGGCCCATAGGTGTTAAATGGCCTTACTACCACCGTTGGCAGTCCATAAGCGTAATAATAGGACAGGGTCAAAGCCTCACCGGACAATTTGCTGGCTGCATAAGGAGAAGCTGGTTTAACCGGGTGTTCCTCGCTAATGCCCGCCTCATCCAGGCTGCGTTCGTAAACCATGCAGGTAGACATAAAAACCATCTTAATACCCTGCCGCCGACATTCTTCCAGTACATTAAAAGTTCCAATCACATCATTATCAAAGGTAGTACGGGGATCATCAATCGAATCCTGTACATTGATGCTGGCAGCCAGATGATAAACTAGGTCAAAACCGCCGGCAAATACCTCACCAAGTATTTCCCGGTCTTTAATATCCCCCTCTATAAACAAGAAATCAGGGTTATCCCTGAATTCTTCTATATTTATTAACCGCCCGTTAGACAGGTCATCCAGAGCCGTAACCCTATGCCCCTCTGCCAGCAGTTTTTTAACTACCCATCTGCCGATAAACCCGGCCCCGCCAGTAACGAGAATATTCATGTTCCAGCCTCCATTAATATTGGTGTCCATTCAGCATAACTTTTATATCCTGCAGGTTCAATAGTTCTGCGTCAGTCGAGCTATATGTACTACATTCAGCCAATCCGGCATCTGCATAGCACTCCTGGTACTCCCGGCGGTCATGGTCATAAGGCATAATAATAAAAAGCTCGTCCGTTTCCAGTGCACGTACGCTTTCTTCCTCGCTCATTAACTCTTCATACATCTTCTCCCCGGGCCGCAGACCGATTATACTCATTTCTACATCCTTACCCGAATTTTCTACCACCGCCCGGGCTAAATCGCCCACCCTTAAAACCGGCATCTTAAATACGAAAGTCTCGCCACCCCGTGACATAGCCAAAGATTTCAGCATCAATTCAACCGCTCGGTCAGCACTCATAAAAAACCGGGTCATATCCGGGTCAGTAACCGTAACCGGCCCCCCTCGTGCAATCTGCTTCTTAAACAGCGGAACCACCGAACCCCGGCTATTTATAATATTGCCGAAACGTACAGAAAGAAACTTGATTTGCCGGGGCCCCTTCCAATGGTCAGCAGACGATATCAACCTTTCCGCCAGCAACTTGCTTGCCCCCATAGTATTGGTAGGGGAAGCCGCCTTATCAGTGCTGGTATAGACCACTGCGGAGACACCTGTTTTTATGGCACAATCAATTACATTCTGAGTACCCATTACATTGGTCTTGACTGCTTCCGAAGGGTTATACTCACAAGCCGGTACATGCTTTAAAGCAGCCAGGTGAAATACTATATCAATATCTTCCATCGCTCTTTGTAACCGTTCCTTATCCCGCACATCACCCAGGAAAAACCGCATCCGTTTCATGTCCAGCCCCTGATATGTAAAATGCTCCTGTATGGCAAACTGTTTATGTTCATCCCGAGAGTAAATGCGGACTACCGCCGCCTCCAATTCCAGCAGCCTTTGGGCCAGCTTCTTCCCCACCGTTCCCGTACCGCCAGTTACCAGAACCTTCTTATCCCGAATCATCCCGCTTATATCCATATTTATTTCTCCTCATCCCATCCAGCAGTATAGCTGCAACCCGCTGTGCTCCCCGACCATCGATAAGCTCCTGTCCGCGCCGCGCCATCTTTTCCCTTAATCCCTGATTATTTATCAAACTATCCAAAGTAGAATGTAACTTACCCGGATCCAATTCGTAGTGCCAGCCCAAGTTCAAAGCCATTCCCTGCTGCTCCGCTTCCCGAGCCAACCTTACCTGGTTATCTGCTGCAATTACCAGCAGAGCCGGTACACCACAAGCGGCCAGTTCATAAGTAGTACTCCCGGCTGCACTAATAGATATATCGCAAAATTCCATCAAATTCTTTATAGCAGGGTTATAATGCAAAGTCACATTATGACAATCCTTGGCTACCGCTTCAATCTCTGCAAGATTACGAAATACCGGCCCTACCACCGCATGCCAGTGCAAATCCCCAAAATGCTCATAACTTTTAAGAACATGCAAAATTCCCGGCGTAATATTCTCCATATCTGCTGCCCCAAAGGTAATTAATACATGCTTCATACCCTTATTAGGTAATCGTATAGGAATCCCGGCGAACTCCTCCCGCATCAATAAATATTTTGTGCCCAGCAAAAACCTGGCGCTACCCTGGTAATTAATGGCAACCTTTATGCGCCGGG
>DUMX01000223.1 GCA_012839665.1 Gelria sp. | reverse complement strand
GGTGAACCAGCAGACACTTCTACTTCCAACACCAGAAGGTTCTACCGAATGGCAGGAAGCATACAAAGACTGTGCCAAGACTTATTACTACGAACCTGGCCAGGCAGAGATTACTTTCCCGGTTAATTTATTCAACCAAGGCGAAAAAGCTATAACAGACTTTAAGGCTGTATGGTTTAACTCCAGTAAAGTAAACCCGAAACCGTGGGATAGTCCTGTATGGGAAGCAAAAGAAATAGACAGACATGGAGGAGGACACAATCCAAATACTGAAAAGCCCGTAGCTTCTCCAAACGCTGGCGGGACAGGGGAAGCTACAACCCAACCTGAGCCAGGAATTAAACTAGCCAAAGGCGAATCTAAGACGTTTGAAGTTACTGTACCCTTACCTGTGCCAGACTATGCAGGAGGGAAGTTGGTATTCTTATGCAATACTGACGGCAAAACTCCTGCAAGCGAAACCAACAAGGAAAACAACATGATGATAATAAAAATAGAAGAAGCAGGAGTAGATATAGAAGCCAAGCTGCCTGATCAGCCGCAAATTTATCTAATTGACCCTGGGCAAACTGCTAATGTATTCGTTACATTAATAGTAAGGCGTAACGATGATGGAACCAAGCCAGTAGATACAGACATAAATTACTCCGGGCCGTTTGGCAGCGTAGACAAACAAGCCACATTTACCAGCATGAATTCAAACTATTATGATATTAAATTCTCACTTACCCAACCTGGCAAGTATTATGTAAAAGCTAGCGCCTGGCCGGTAGGGGTAACTGATATTAAACCAGAGAATAACGAAGACCAATGTCTGATAGTAGTAAAATTCAAAGAACCGCCCAAAACCCAACCCACCAAAACTGATAGCGATTCCAATACGAGAGTTAATCTGAGAAGTTAAGAATAGCGAAAATCCCCTGGCTAATGTAGCCGGGGGATTTTTTTTGCTTATATTAATTGCTATTTTTGTAGATTATAGCACTCAGTCCATCACAGATCACATATCTGTCATTAGGGATATTTTTTATCTTGTAGAACCAGTACAAATCTTTGGCTGAACCCCATACTTGGAATATTAAAATAAAAACTAATGTTAAGAGTTTAGATTTATCAGTATCAATAATAATAAAAATAAATAGTAAGACACTAAGCACTCCTAAGATCCAAAGCGGTGCAATCAAGTCTAGCTTTAATACTGATAATGGAATCGGTTTTTGTGGGATACAGCGTGGCTTTGTGGTGAATAAATGAACAATAGGGGTATCCTTATTTAGTATTTTTAAAACCAGGGCATGGCTCAATTCGTGTAAGCAAATTAATGGCGATGACAATATTGCGCCAGCACCAAAGCTAAAAAGCACTAAATCGGCAGAATACCTGTGAAGGGGGTAAGCTATTGTGATAACAAGAGATATTAACAGCATTAAGTCGAGCCATTTCGGGGTGCCAGACAACGCCATTTCAATATTGTCTTCAGAAAGAGGACAATCAAATCCACATTCCATCCCACTTATGCTTTTAGGTTTACTGTTTTGCATAATCTATTATTTCCTCAATAAATTTTAGGTTAATAATTACTGAAGTCTTCAAGTTTTGCAAAGGAGAGATTTAATACACTATGCACAAAAACAAACCCCTTAAGTAAAGTATAGAAAATGTTTTGGATAATACTCGAAATCACATTAAAACTGTATTTTACCATTATGGGTACGTCCTTGATGTTGTAAGCGTTATTATTACCGTGCTTGTCAGTATTATAATTGGAATATTTTCCCGGAATTTATGAATAATTATATCACATTACGATGGGCGATAATAATATTGTGGCCTTTGTTTGGCGTTATTTTATTATTTGGAGTGTTCCTGGGTGGAAGCACGTGGGTATTGATACTTTATCTCTGCCTCATTGGTATGGATTATATAGGTAGACTATTCTTGCCTTGAACAGCGAAAGGAAGGGATTATTATAAAAAAATACATATCTTCAGAAAGAGGATACATTGACTCAAGTTTTTTTGTTTTCTTGTATTTTATCTTAGCAATATCAGGCATATGCTATCTCCTTTGTAAATTTCAAATTATTTCCTGGCTGTAGAAGTGAACTTCCAAGCATGGCGACAATGGTCATATTTAGATGTTATGGGACATCCGAAAGAACTGAGAAAACCTAATACGGCCAGGTGGACGGATATCGTGGAGACCACCCTTACTCCGACCAAGGGTCAAAAAGGTTAAGTACACGGTTTCAAAAGGCGAATACGTTGATTATAAAACAACCATAGCGCCGCCTGTACCTACCTGCGGTGACAGCTGCGGTGCCTGGAATATTATGACCGATTGGACGTCAAGGCCACGTTGCATTACCCCGAGCAAACCAAGAGGTTTACCTTTGGGCATCCGTACTGGGATAATGACTGGACATCAACCCCCATGAAGCTGCAGGACAAAACCGTCAAAGAGAAATTTAAAGAACAGTGGGCACTGGACGGGGCGCCTATTTTCGACCGGGTAATTAATGATTATGTTGGCCCGCCAAAGCATTATGAGTTACGGGCTAATTACACGATTCAAGTAACCTACGATAGAACCTGTGGGTATTTGGTATGCGATGAAGATAGCTGTTGGTGTGAATACGAGGTCACAGGTGCCAGGCACTTAAGTTGTTAAGTTAATCCGGCAGCAATT
>DUMX01000014.1 GCA_012839665.1 Gelria sp. | reverse complement strand
GCGGTGGCATTATTAGTTATACTGACGCTTTAGAGTTTATCCTGGTAGGAGCAACTGCCGTATCGGTAGGTACCGGGAATTTTGTAAATCCTTACATTGCCCGGGATTTGGTGGAGAACATGGAAAAGTATTTGCTGGTTAACGGCCTAAGAAGCATAGAAGAATTGCGCGGCGCAGCACATTAACGGAAGTCGGAGGCCGGAAATCGGAGGTCGCTCTAAAATTTTCATTGACCACTGACAAAAGTTATGACTAATATTATTCTATGCGGTCAAATCTATTAAGGAGGATAACGAATTGCAGGCAAAGGATCGTATTATTTTAGCCCTGGATGTGGATAGTGAAGTCGAGGCTCTGGGTTTTGTACGCCAACTGGCGCCCTTTGTTGGTGCTTTTAAAATAGGAATGCAGCTTTTTAACAGCAGCGGTCCCTCCATAGTCAATAAAATTAACGATTTGGGGGGACAGGCCTTTGTCGATTTGAAGTTTCATGATATTCCCAATACGGTAGCAGCAGCCGGCCGGGTGATGACCAGGTTGAATTGCTATATGTTTAATGTCCATGCCGCTGGCGGTATGGCTATGCTGGAAAGTGTAGCCCATAGTGTGAAAGATGAAGCTAATCGTTTAGGCCAGACATCTCCTATTATCCTGGCAGTTACAGTGCTTACCAGTATAGGCCAATCAGAGCTGGAAAATGAAATGTTAATATCGGGGTTTAAGGTAGAAGAAGTAGTAGTTAAATGGGCATTAATGGCTAAAAAAGCCGGGTTATCGGGCGTAGTTTGCTCGCCTCGGGAAATAACTGCTATTAGAGCTGCCTGTGGTAATGATTTTAAAATTGTAACACCTGGAATTCGTCCTACCTGGTCGGCCAAAAATGACCAGGTGAGGGTAACTACTCCTGCTGATGCCCTGAAGATGGGCGCAGATTACATGGTTATTGGCCGCCCTATATTAAAAGCTGCTAATCCGGTTGACGCAGCTAAGACAATAATTGAGGAAATGGAGGAGTTGTAACTTTGCTGAACTATGAAGAAGTGGTAAAAATTTTGATGGATTCGGGTGCTCTGATGGAAGGGCATTTCCTGTTGGCTTCGGGCAGGCATAGCAACCAATATATGCAGTGTGCCAAGGTATTGCAGTATCCCCATTATACGGAGCAGTTAGCCCGGCAACTGGCTGATAAGTTCCGGAATGATAATATTGAAATAGTAATTGGCCCTGCTCTGGGCGGCATAATTGTGGCTTATGAGGTAGCCCGGCAGCTTGATGTACCTGCTATATTTACCGAAAGGTTAGATGGGGAAATGGTACTTAGAAGAGGTTTCTTAATGGACGCCGGCCAGAGGACTCTGATAGTTGAAGATGTGGTAACTACAGGTGGTTCAGTAAGGGAAGTTATGAATGTAGTAGAGAAGTTTGGAGCCAAAGCAGTAGGCGTTGGAGTACTGGTGGATAGAAGTAATGGCCAGGTTGATTTTGGAATAAAACAGGAGGCGGTCCTAACTATGGATATTAGCTCCTGGGAGGCTCATAATTGCCCACTTTGTGCCCGTGGCAAACTACCTTTAGTAAAACCAGGCAGTCGCGCCAAATAGGAGGGAATATCGTTGCGGGTTTTTCTAAACGGACAGGAAATGTCTTTTGTTGATGGTGGTTATGAGTATGTATTTATGAAACCTTATAAGAACCATCAGCATGAGGTCATAAAACGAGAACACGGAGAATTAACTATACAACTATATGACAACGGGGTGCAAATTCGTACCCTGGTAACCAAGAATGAGGTAGCTACTTTAATTAACCGGGATGTAGCTATAGATACGGTGCATAATAAAATTTACATTTTGGAAGAAGACAGCAAGGTCCGGAAAAACTCGGACGGCTCGGTAACGGTAGAGGTATTATAATCACTTCTCATCTAATTTCGCATCACGGGGATCCGCCATTATAGTCCAGTAGTTATCGTATATCACCATGCCTGGACGGGCGCCGCCGGGCTTACGCACATTGGCCCGGAAAGTATAATCAACCGGTACTTTACCGGACTCCTGGGCTTTACTGAAATAGGCAGCGAGATTGGCTGCTTCTTCCAGGCTCTTATCAGGCACATCATTAATAGAAGTTAAGGATGGTGGCAGTTTTACTATTACATGAGTTCCGGGGATGTCTTTGGCATGCAGCCACAGGTCATGTCCCCGGGCTTGTTTCAGGGTCAAAATATCATTCTGGCGGTTATTGCGTCCCACGATAATCTCCAGTCCATCGGAAGAAACAAAGCGGCGCGGTTCACTGCGCTGCTGTTGTTTTTTACGCTTGGGGTGTTGTTTTAAATAGTTTTCCTTTTCTAATTCCTCTATGATTTCATCAAGTTCATTCATGCTTTCAGCCTGTTTAATTAATACCAGGATTGATTCCAGGTAATCAATATCCTGCTGATTTTTAGCCATCAATTTCTCCAGATGCTTGAGAGTGGAACGGCTTTTGTTGTAGGTTTTAAAATACCTCTGGGCATTCTGAATAGGAGTATAACGGGGATCTAGTTTAATAGTAACCGGTTCTCCGCTATAAAAATCTTGCAAATGAGCTACTGTGTCCCCCTTTTCAAACTGGTGAGCATAGGCGGTCAAGAGCTCACCCCAGGTCTTATACTTTTCATTCTCCAAGGCCTTGTGTTTATCCCCTTCCTGGTGGAACTGCTTACGATAAGCCTTATTCAGCATAGATTTGATGGTACGGGTAATGTTAGTTTTGCTGGAATCCAGACGAGTTTTATCCAGGCGCTGCTGATAGTAAGTATCAATTCCAATATTAGCTGAAGAATAAACTTTATTTTTGCCTTCGGGAGGCAGTGAAGAAGGCAGGGATATGACAAATTCCCAGGGATGGTTATTCTTATAAAGGAGTCGGGTTTCAAACTGACCATCATTTATCCCGGCAATAGTTTTTTGAACCTGGGTAAAAATACTGCTGAATTCAAAATCTCCACATTCTTCTACCGGTAAATCAGGGTTTATACCTACCATTTGACATATCTCATTTAAGACTTTAAGCGGCATTAGTCCCTTTAGTGCCCACGAGATATGTCAAATGGTAGGTATAAACCCTGATTTACCGGTAGAAGAATGTGGAGATTTTGAATTTTTGAACCTGGGTAAAAATACT
>DUMX01000370.1 GCA_012839665.1 Gelria sp. | reverse complement strand
GCATGTCCCGCATCAAGAAGCAGCTTTGTCGAGGGCGGACACAAGTCAGCCAGGGCAACAAGATCCAGAGGAGTCGCAAGGAAACTTGTGTCCCCCCAACATGTATTCTCCAACAACATCACTATGCCGGCTTCTTCCGCAGCTTTTCCTACCGCCTGCAAAGTTTCAACTGCAAAGTTCCACGTAGCCGAAGTAGATACGCCCGGATTGGATTTGAATCCGGAGTGGACCACCATGTTCTTGATACCGAGTCTGTTAGCTAATGCCATGGTCCCAATGTAAACTTTAACCACCCTTGCCCGTTCGGAAGGATCAGATGATGCAGGGTTAAGACCATCGCATGGTGGATGAATTGAGTACGTAAGACCGTAGTTTTCTTTAAGAGAAGCAAGGGCATGAAAAGTCTCGTCTGTAACTTCGCCCGGATAGAAGCCCCGGAGCTTACAGAATAGCTCAATGGTTTTCCTGCCGGACTTTGCGATCTTTGTCGCAGCAGTAACTATGTGTTCTTTTTCGTGAAGAAGAGTTGAAACTCCGATATTCATTGCCAAGTCTTGCAATCCTCCGTCCTATTCCTTTTTATGAGAGCCTGTCTACCGGCACTGATTCTACACAGGGCTTGAAAAAACCTTTCAATGACGGGAAAGGAAGCCAGAGGGAGGGCACAGATGCCTGACGTTTACAGGATTTTCGCTGAATTATGACGAATAGTCGTATATGTGAACAGGGACACGCAGGCTTATCAACATGGAGGAATTGCATGAAAGAGATTGACATAAGAGAATTTCGTGACGGGATTTTTTCTCTTAGAACTCGACGCTTTGGTAAGGTTGCAGAGATTCTCATCAAGAAATTGGTCAAAGCAGTGGGTCCGCAGAACCAGTTTCATGATCTGTACGACCCTCGTTCCAGCAACAGAATTGAGGTGAAATTCTGCACTGTTCAGAAGAAGAACGAATCAAGTATCACCGATGATAACGTAATAGATGCAATCCTGGAGGCAAATAGCGCAAACCGGCAAGTCTTAAGCACCGAATGGCAAGAACATGACTTCGACTGTAACATCCAACAGGTGAAACCTGATGAGTTTGACGTGCTATACTATGGTGTCTTTTTCGCAGATCGCATTGCAATCTTCTCCATGGAGAAACATGAAGTGGAAAGTCTGCATCATTACTCTGATAAGCAGCATAAAGGAAATGTCGGAGAAGGCCAGTTCCACTTGAATCGTGGGACCTTTGCATATCATCTGAAGCATCATTTCAGGAAGTGGCTGACCTATGAAGAGCTGCTTCACATAATAATGCCTGACTCCGAAAAATACAGATTAGTAAATAGCACGTGCTCTTCGCGCAGAGAGAAATGTGTCTGATAACATATTAAGATAGCTGTGTACATTCATTAGCAACGCTACTTCGTGTTTATCTATAAAGAAAGACGTTTTCCGGGATAGACCGGCTTATCAACCGGCTTTCCCGAGTGTCAACTGTGTATACCTTACTGACGAGGCCTTCAATGGAGTCGTATAATTCCTCTCTCATCCCCGGCTCTTGAGTATTCAACATTTTGTCGACATACCCGATGATTTGGCGTTGAAGTTCAGGGGAACATGGGGGAATAGGAATTGATTCCAAGTGTCTCCTCAATACTTTCACTGATGAAAAAGACTGCTTAAAGAAGAATTGAGCACAGCGCGAATTAAGTATCGCAAGGATGTATTTTATTGAATATCCGGCGATATGCGGAATCACTATGTTAGCACTGTTCAGTGTTAATGTCTGCTTGTCATCATAAGCGCATATCAACTGCTCATTAATGAATCTATATATAAGCTTCTCCTCGGCACGATAAAGCTCTGTAGGAGCTACCTGTTGAAATCTATCAGGATCATAGATTATGTAGTTTTCAGACGGGTAGAAATTATATTTGAAGATGTCACTTCCTCTTAGGATCAATTCTCCGCCTTCAGGTTTTGCCTTGTGCACGAATTTCTTATTGTTCCCTGTAACAATACCCAGTGCAAACTTGGCATTCCCTTCTAAGTACATGACCCCTTCAATGCTTTTCATTTTCTCCAGTATTTCTTGTTCTCTTCCGGTACTTGTAACGTTGAAGATAGCAGAATCATTATGAATGAATCTGTCCTGAGGTATCTCATAAGAAGTGTCTTCATCCAGCACCTCCAAGTTATGAGACGGGGAAGGAGTTGCTTTCTTTGCTGTCAGGGTCAGAGCAGGGGCGTATACTCCGCAAAACGAGTCACCGATAAGGTCTATCTTCTCTATTTGCGTACAGGACAAAAGAAGGTGTCTTATGGGTTCATGTAGTTTCACATTGAGAATTGACTGTGGCAATACGTACGCAAGTGTTCCGTTGGCTCTTAAAAGTTTCAGGCCAAGCTCAATGAATATTGAAAACGACTCGCCGGTTGCAGCTGTTGTGTAAATATCCTCAAGATCCGCAAGCTGATCCTGGGAAAAAGCGAAACCCCACGGCGGATTTAGTATCCGCTGAGTCCGGTTTCCTTGGATTCCCGTATCTCTCAAAGGGACAGCCTCCTTTACCGGTGGGAAACCGGCGCTTT
>DUMX01000222.1 GCA_012839665.1 Gelria sp. | reverse complement strand
GAAGAAGAGAAAATTTGGAAGGTTTTTAAAGATTCATTATAGAATACATATACTGCGTTCTTAAGGGTTATAGTAAGTTGGTTGACACAAACCTTCATTTTTCTACGGACGGCATAGGCAGTGCCATAGAGTAATTAACGGCAATTATTAGATAATTATAGACTAAATGGTGAGGTGACCGTAAAATGATTACCTACGTTGTTGGAGACTTGTTTCGGAGTCCTGCGCGCGCATTGGTTAATACTGTAAACACAGTAGGAGTTATGGGAAAGGGTATCGCGAAAGATTTTAAGTTCATATATCCGGAAATGTTTAAGCAATACCAGGTCTTGTGTGAAAAGAATTTGTTTAACATTGGTCAATTATGGTTATATAAAACGCCCCATAAGTGGATATTAAACTTCCCTACTAAAAAACATTGGCGCCAGCCTTCGCAGGAGAAAAAGATGATAAAAGGAACTAAACTACCAAAAAAACTCAACGGTGATATTGAGCAATAAATCTGGGGATATGTCCGGGGACAGGATTCGGACTTATTTAGAAATCAAATATCCTGTGATAAAATAAAGACATAAGGAAAGGGTGCTGATAAATGTGCCGGAGAGACTAGACCCCAAGATAGACCTGGCCTTTAAAAAAGTATTTGGCTCCCAGGAAAACAAAAGCATCTTACTCAGTTTTCTTAATGCAGTGTTAAATTGGACCGGGGAACAACAGATTGTAGACGTTAAAATCTTGAACCCTTATCTGGAACAGGAGAACATTGATGACAGTCTGGGCATATTGGATATTAAACTGCAATTAGAAAACAATGACCTTGTCGATGTAGAAATGCAGATTGGCAACCTGGGTAATATGGAGAGACGCAGTACCTATTATGTCTGTCGCATGTTTGGTGACCAAAACATAACAAACGGGAGATACCAAGATCTCAACCGGGTAATTGCCATAAACGTGTTGGATTTTACCCGGATAAAACCTATCAAACGTTATCACACCATATTTCGATTACGAGAAACACAAGAGAACGTAGACCTGACCGATGCTATTGAAATTCATTTCATTGAGTTGCCCAAACTAAAGCTGGAAATGGCGAGTTATACCAACCCATTAGACCGGTGGGTAATGTTTCTGAAAGGATGGGATAACATGGAACTGCTTGATAAGTTAGCTCAAGAAGACCCCACTATCGGAAAAGCAAAACAGGTGTTGGAACAAATGGCTTCCAACCCCAGGGAAAGAGAACTTTACGAACTCAGAAGAAAAGCCATATTAGACAGAAATTCAGCCCTGTATGAAGCAAAGATGGAGGGCATATCGGAAGGCAAAATGGAAGGTAAACGGGAAGGTAAACGGGAAGGTAAACGGGAAGGTCAGGCGAACATACTGGTGCGACTCTTGAAAAAGAAGTTTGGGCATATGCCGGTTGAAATGGAAAATAAGGTGATGGCTATGCCTGCCGAAAAACTGCAGCAACTGGCGGAAGCAATATTTGATCTGGAGACAATCGATGATATAAAGAGCTTTTTAAGTAAATAGGGATGCAGCAAACAGGGGGGGTGTAACTGTCAAGTAAAAATGAACAAAAAATGATAAACAACTTTGGACGCCTAGTTATTTCCAAAAATGGTTTGGCGATGTTTCAAACGATAGCTGTCACCGTTTAAGTGAATAACCTAGCTTTTGTGGATTAATCGATCCAAAATAGCAGTTGTAATCGAAGAGCAATCCGAGCGCCTGACAGGATTCGACCGAGAGGTAAAGGGGGGGGGATTATGTTCATAGCCTCCTGATTTTATTATTGTGGTTATTGCAGGTATCTTTTTACCTCTTCCAGGCTTTTGTAATCCAAAATGCCATCGATCATAACATCCAAAGTTGGGGAATCTAATTTCAATATTCCCGTTTTAAATTCCTCGGGTAACAATCCGAATTTTTTAGTCAATAACTTTATCGCAGTTCTTGCAAGAGCTTTTGCTTCTCCTGCTTTCATTCCTGCTTCTCTTCCTTCTTCTTTGAATATCTCCGCTAAAGTCATCACCGTTTCACTCCCTTCCGGATGAGTAGTATCAATTTTCTTAACCACTGCATTGAAATCCGCCCTGGTCAAATCGGCTCTGGCGCTGAATATATACCTCATCAGGGTTTCAAAGTATTCTATTCCTGTCTGTTTATCATCTAATTCCAGCAGACCCTTGTTGTCTTCCGTGAATATATCTCGCATTATAGTCATTGCTATTCTATCTATTGCTTCACCTTTTATCTCATCATCAGTATACCGGGAAAGGTCATAAAGTAAATATTCATAATTCGGGGTAAACTTTTTAATATCTTCCGGGAGGTAATTATTTAAAAAGTCCTTTGCTACCTCCACCTTGCCGAAGGTTTCTTTAAAGAATCTATCATGGGGATTCTGGATTTTCAATCTCATCACCTGCCCAATTTCATTATATCATGTAGTTTAATATTAGAGAACGGAACAACTCCGGGGATAGGTACCGGACTTATTCAGAATAACAGTCGCTTCCCCTGACCGTTATAGTATAATATTTACAGGAAGGCAGGTGGTGAACCTGGAAACCAATATAAGCGG
>DUMX01000221.1 GCA_012839665.1 Gelria sp. | reverse complement strand
GCTCCATTATTAAGCAGGTGAGTTGCAAAAGAATGGCGTAACATATGGGGATTAACCTTTTGGCTTAAGGCTATTTCTTCAACATATTTATTAAGTATGTTTCTTATACTTCTTGCTGATAAACGCTTACCATACTTATTTAAAAACAATGCGTTACTGCCCTCGGATGCTTTGCGGGCAAAACTGTCTCTGGCTTCGTTAATATAAACTGTAAGCGCTTCCCGCGCTTTGCGGCCCAGCGGGACAATCCTTTCTTTTTTACCTTTGCCTTCAACTTTAACGATAGCATTATCTAAATCTACGTCCTTAAGGTCAATTCCTACCAACTCGCTTACCCTTATGCCAGTAGCATAAAGAGTTTCTAATATGGCCTTATTTCTTTTACCAGCATTGGACTTGATATCTGGCGCTGCCAGCAGCATCTCCATCTCAACCGGGTACAGAAATCGAGGTAGTTTTTTATCCTGTTTAGGGGTAGCAACCGCAGCAATAGGGTTCCCCGGTAGAACATTCTCCCGGCACAGGTACCTGACAAAAGAACGCAGGGCCGCCAGTTTTCGAGCCATGGTGGCCCGGCTCAAACCCTCTTGCTGTAAATGAGCCAGGAATTCCCGGACTGATTTGTGATTAAACAGTTCACTGGAGATTTCTTCCTGTGGGGTATCGTACTTATCCGCCACGAAACTAAAAAATTGCGTTAAATCAGAACGATAACTGATTAAAGTTAGGCTGGATGCACTTCTTTCAACCCGCATATGGTCCAGAAAACCGTCAATATGATTAAATAACATCATATATATTGCATCCCATCTTTTTTAAGGCCATGCTAGCACAAGGCAAAATGTTTTACAAGCTTTTAAAAAACAATTCTGAAAATTTATCCATTTCTTCCAAGGCCCGATTAACATAAAATTGGTACCTGGTTTTCTTATCGCGTATGGGCTCGGCTAAAGGCGGTATTAGACCAAAATTAGCATTAATCGGCTGAAAATTATTCGCATCAGCAGTAGTAATAAATTTAATTAAAGCACCTATCATGGTGGTTTCAGGAAATATTAACGGGCTTTTACCTTCTAATACTCTTAAAGCATTAATCCCAGCAACTATGCCAGTAGCTGCGGATTCCATATAACCTTCGACTCCACTAATTTGCCCGGCAAAAAAAATCCCCGGGTCATGCTTATACTGTAAACCAGGTGTAAGCACTGCCGGGCTGTTTATATAAGTATTACGATGCATGACTCCGTATCTGACAAACTCCGCTTTTTCTAGACCCGGTATAAGACGAAAAATTCTATCCTGTTCACCCCAGCGCAAGCGGGTTTGAAAACCTACCAGGCCATATATACGCCCTTCCATGTCCTCCTGCCTTAACTGTAAGACTGCATATGGTCTGGGACCTTCTTTATTTTGCCGCAAGCCCACCGGCCGTAAAGGGCCAAAACGCAGGGTGTCTTTATCCCTGCGCGCCAATACCTCAACTGGTACACAGGCATCAAAAAAGTGCTTTTTGTCAATGCTGTGTCCTTCCTTTATATCTGCTTTTACCAGTTCTTCATAGAAGGTTGCATATTCTTCCTGGCTCATGGGACAGTTATAGTAATCATCTGTTCCTTTTCCGTAACGTGATGCCTTAAAAATGATGCTTTTGTCCAAGCTTTCCGCAGTTACACTGGGAGCCACAGCATCATAAAAATATAGGTGTTCTTCCCCGGTTAATTTCTGTAATTCCTGGCCTAAACGGTCTGAAGTGAGAGGACCGGTGGCAATAATAGTTATTTCACCCTGGGGTATCTGACTTACCTCTTCTCTGACCACTTCGATAAGGGGTTCAGCCATTATCCGTTCACTTACCAGGGAAGAAAATAAATCCCGGTCAACTGCCAGAGCCGAACCGGCAGGTACCCTGGTTTTATCAGCACACTCCAGCAATAGAGACCCCAGGGCTCGCATTTCTCGTTTAAGTAAACCCTGTGCACTATTTTCCAGATCTGATTTAAAAGAATTACTACAGACTAACTCTGCCAGTTGTGAGGTACGATGTACAGGTGTAGGCTTTTCCGGCCTCATCTCATATAGTCTTACCCGCTGCCCCTGTGAGGCAATACGGTAAGCAGCTTCACAACCGGCTAGTCCACCACCTATAACATTAATCCAGGGTTTGAAAATCAGCTACTCATCTCCTTGCTGAAATTACATTCAGGATTATGACAAACTGCCTCCATATCCTTATTCCGTTTCTGCTTTTGCACTAGTATATCACCACAGTCGGGACATTTTTCAGCGATTGGTTTGTTCCAGGAGCGAAACTGACAGTCCGGATACTTATTACAGCCATAAAAGCGGCGGCCCTTTTTGCTTTTTAGTGCCAGAATAGCTCCACCGCAAACAGGACAGTCCACTCCCACCTCTTCTACAATAGACTCGGTGTGCCGACACTCCGGAAAACCGGAGCAGGCCATAAATTTACCGAAGCGCCCATGCTTAATCAACATCGGTTTACCGCATTTAGGACAATCCTTGCCTGCCTCTTCATCTTTGATTTCCACTTTTTCAATCATAGCCGAAGCCTTTTCCAGGTCAGCGGCAAAGGGCCGGTAAAAAGTCTCCACTACCTGGGTCCAATTCATTTCACCTTCTTCTACCAGATCCAAATTCTCTTCCATGCGGGCGGTAAACTCCACATCTACAATGTCATTAAAATTATTCTTTAGCAAATCAACCACTATAAAGCCCAGCTCCGTAGGTGCAAATTGTCTTTCCTGCCTCTCTACGTAATTGCGTCTAAGAATGGTATCGATTATGGGCGCATAAGTACTTGGTCTCCCAATATTCTTCTCTTCCAACAGCTTTACCAGACTGGCTTCGCTAAAACGCGGGGGTGGTTGGGTAAAATGCTGTTCCGGCCGTATTTCCTTTAAAAAGACCTCTTCTCCTTTTTTAAGTTCAGGTATAAAGTTTTTAACCTCTTCATCTTCGCTGTCATTATATACCTTCTTGTAACCGGCAAATTTAAGCTGTGAACTGGTGGCGCGTAACCCATATTCTCCTGCGTTAATATCTACTCCAACGGTATCATAAACAGCTGGAGTCATTTGACTGGCAATAAATCTATCCCAAATCAGTTTATACAGGCGGTACTGGTCACGGCTTAGAAACTGCTTGACACTCTCAGGAGTCCGGACAGCGGAAGTGGGACGGATGGCCTCATGAGCATCCTGGGAGCCTGATTTGTTTTTATATTGATTAGGTGATTTGGGCGCAAACTTCGCACCATACTGAGAGCTTATGAAGTCCAGGGCTTCCATTTGGGCAACTCCGGCTACCCGAGTGGAATCAGTTCTAAGGTAGGTAATTAAGCCTACGGTACCTTCTTTACCAATTTCCAGGCCCTCATAAAGTTCCTGGGCTACCCTCATGGTCCGTTTAGAGTAGAAGTTAAGCCGCCGGGCCGCCTCCTGCTGCAAAGTACTGGTTATAAATGGAGGTGACGGCCTTTTCCGTCTTTGTTTTTTCTCTACTTTGGTAACGGTTAGTTTGTTACCTTCCAAGCCCTTAATTATCTCGTCTTTTTCTTGTTCCGAACCTATTTCAATCTTTTTATCATCCCTGGTGTTTAAACGAGCCAGGAAGTTTTGTTCATCTGCATTAGCCAGAACCACCTCTATGGTCCAATATTCCTCGGAAACAAAGTTTCTAATTTCTTCTTCCCGTTCACAAATTAAGCGCATTACTACTGATTGCACCCGGCCAGCACTTAAACCTTTACGGACCTTACTCCAAAGTAAAGGACTTAATTTGTATCCCACCAGTCGGTCTAAAACCCTTCTGGCTTGTTGAGCATTTACCCTATCCATATCAACCGGGCGCGAATTTTTAATAGCATTCTTAACCGCATCTTTAGTAATTTCATTAAACTCTATCCGGCATTTTTCATCCGGGGGTATTTTCATAGCATTCTGAAGATGCCAGGCTATAGCTTCCCCTTCGCGGTCAGGGTCAGTTGCCAACAGCACCCGCGAAGCCTTTTGAGCTTCTTCCTTAATCTCTTTGAGCAAAGGGCCTTTACCCCGTATAGTTATATACTGGGGTTCAAAGTTATTATCCACATCTATACCCAATTTACTCTTGGGCAAATCCTTAATGTGACCGACCGAAGCCTTAATAGTATAACCTTTACCAAGAAATTTCCCTATTGTTTTAGCTTTCGCAGCAGACTCGACGATAAGCAGAGTTTTTGCCGCCAAAAAAATCACCTCTCCACCTTAATTGGTATTAGATTCTCACATAATAATTACCGGGCAAGGATTTAATTATACCTTCAATTTCAAGTTTAAACAAAGCTGTACTCAATGTACCTATTTCTAACCCGCAATTTTGAATAAGTTCGTCAAAATGCAAAGATTCGTGAGCTAACTTTTCCAAAATCAGTTTTTCGTTATCATCCAGCAAGAGCAAACGGTTCTGTTGTAGTGTTTCCGGCGTATAATTGATATCATAATACTCTTCTAAAATATCCTCAATACCTGTTACTAGTATTGCTCCTTGTTTAATAAGATTATTTGGTCCGGCACTAGTTTTGCTATTAATAGGGCCTGGTACAGCAAAAACATCACGACCTTGTTCCAGAGCAAAATCAGCAGTAATCAGAGCTCCACTTTTTTCTTTAGCCTCAACTACCACCACCCCACGGCCCAGGCCTGAAATAATACGATTTCGCAGCGGAAAATTAAGTGGTTCCGGATGAGTATACAGTGGAAATTCACTTATTACCAGTCCACTGGCCATTATTTCTTCAAACAATTTACGATTTTCCGGCGGATAAATTACATTAAGCCCGCTTCCCAAAATTGCTATTGTCTTTCCCGCTTCCAGAGCCCCCCGATGGGCTTCGCTATCAATCCCACGAGCCATACCGCTTACAACTACTATACCTGATTCAGCTAACTCGCGGGCAAGTTTACGGGCAGTATTTCTGCCATAAACAGTGGCAACTCGGGAGCCAACAACAGACAAACAAATCTGGCCGGTAACTTCAATATCTCCCCGATAGTAAAGAATTACCGGCGGGTTACTTATATTTCTTAGATTATGAGGATAGTCGGATTCGTCCCAGGTGACTATCTTAATATCCTCAGACCGGTATTTTTCCATCAATATTTCAGGCGAGCCTTTTCTTTTTTCCAGCAGATTATTAATAATCTCCGGTTTTAGAAAGGAAGAATATAAAGTCTTGCTGTCCGCTTCAAAAAAATCTTGAAAGCTGCCAAATGCATCCATTATCTTCCAGAGAGTTCTGTTGCCCAGACCTGGAATAGTGTGGATAGTACATAAAATAGCTTTTTCTAGCCTGTCCATATTTATACCCCTATAAAATCTTCAATCTAACGTCATTGATAACATAAAAAATGCAAGTGGGCAATAGGCAATAGCGATAATCTACATTATTGTTTATTTTTGCCTGATAGGCTTAACCCGTAAAATTATTGGTACTACAGCGGTTAATAATGCAAAAAATTTAGGTGTGGAAAAATTTACGTTCCTAAGTTTAATTCAACTCGGGAAAAATACAATAACGATTTATGAAAGGAGTGAAACTAATGTTTTTAGGAATGATGGATTATAAAAACTCAGCAGTTAAAAAAATACTAAACCAAAATAAAATTGACCCGGGTACTTTTAGCTTTCTGGAACCTGGATGGTGGGCACTACATGCAACAACAATTACTGCCGCAATTATGCTGGGCAGTATCTTGTCGAAAAGGTCCCAAAATAATATGTAAGGGGTAAACCATGTTAATTTATAGTAGTGAACCCATCAGGGATTTAACTAATAGGCTAAGGATACCCACCACCAGTCATTATCTTGATGAATATGATATCTATGAAGAAGTCTGGCTACCAGTTGGTGACGATAAGGAAGCTGATATTAACAGTTTAATAGAACAACAACGATTGTATAAAGACTAAAAAGAAATAGAGTGCTGGTAGCAGACGTTATAGGTATGGCAAAGTTCAGTGGTAACCCAAAATACGGGGTT
>DUMX01000220.1 GCA_012839665.1 Gelria sp. | reverse complement strand
GGTGACCTTTACTTAATACCCCAAAGCGGGCTGATTTGGTAGGTGAGTATATTGGGCATACGGCCATGAAGACCAAGGAAATGCTGAAAAAGGCCATGGGCGGGATATTGTTTGTCGATGAGGCTTATACCCTGGCTCAGGGCGGAGAAAAAGACTTCGGGAAGGAAGCCATAGCAACTTTGGTTAAAGCGATGGAAGATTATCGGGATAACCTGGTGGTTATCCTGGCTGGATATTCATTGGAAATGCAGCGTTTTTTAACTTCTAATCCGGGATTGCGTTCGCGTTTTCCCATTCAAATTGATTTTGGCGATTATGATAGTGAAGAGTTGTTTCAAATAGCTTTACAAATATACAACCAGCGAGACTATGAACTTAGCAACCGGGGGCGCTGGAAACTTCGAGAGATTTTAAATCAGTTTACCAAAAACCACCACCCCCATAGTGGTAATGCTCGTTATGTGCGTAATTTAGTAGAAAAATCTATACGTCTTCAAGCCCTGCGTATCGTAGATAAAGAACCTATTACCCGCCGCGATTTGATTACGGTTGAGGATTGGGACCTGCCTGATCCTGCCTCGATAAGGTGAGGAATGGGACGATAGTTGTATTAACGGATCAGGTTTTGATGCAATTGCAGTGATAATATAATATAATTCTCTTAATTGCTTTTTGCTTATAATGAAAGTGGTGATAATATTGCCTTCTCTACAGATTATTCGTGATGCGGAAAGGAAAATGGCAGGTCGTTTTGAGGAATTGGAGGAAAATGCTTATCTGAACCAGGCCAAGGTGCTGGCGGCCTTTAAGAAACATCATCTTCGCGATAGCCACTTTAATCTCTCATCCGGCTACGGTTATGGAGACATTGGCCGGGAACGGTTGGAAGATATATATGCTGAAGTGTTCAGGGGGGAGGATGCTCTGGTACGTTCTCAAATTGTATCAGGTACCCACGCCATTTCATCCTGCTTGTTTGCTCTACTTAGACCGGGTGACCACTTACTTTCCATAAGTGGTCGGCCTTATGATACCCTGGCTAACATAATTGGACAAGATAATAATATACCTGACACTCTGGTGGACAAGGGGATTGTATATCGGGAAGTAAACTTGGCTGCAAGTGGGCATCCTGATTATCAGGCTATATCTGAAGCTGTTAATAAAAATACTACCATGGCCTTTATCCAGCGTTCTCGGGGTTATAGTTTGCGTCCAGCCTTGAGTACAGAAGAGATTGAAAGAATGGTCAAGGTGGTAAAAGAGAAGAATTCCTCCACCATAATTATGGTGGATAATTGCTACGGTGAATTCGTTGAGTTACGGGAACCTTTGGAGTGTGGCGCTGATATTATGGCAGGTTCCTTAATTAAAAATCCCGGTGGGGGATTAGCTCCTTCTGGTGGCTATATAATCGGGAAAGAGGAACTAGTAGAAAGGGTGGCATACCATCTCACTGCTCCTGGCCTGGGCAAGGATATGGGCGCTTTCCTGGTAAACAAGCGTAGTTTCTTTCAGGGTCTGTTTTTAGCGCCTCATGTTGTTTTACAATCATTAAAATCAGCCTTACTATTAGCCTACGTTTTTGAACAATTTGGCTACCAGGTGTCTCCCAGTTGGGACGAAGCCCGGGCTGATATTGTACAGGCTGTTCTTCTTAATAATCCGGATGAGATTTTGCAATTTTGCCAGTTGGTACAGAGCAACTCACCTGTAGATAGTGACTTAACTCTGGAATTTGGGGAAATGCCGGGATATAGTGATAAAATAGTAATGGCAGCAGGCACTTTTGTACAGGGTTCTTCTATAGAGCTATCTTGTGATGCGCCGATGCGGGAGCCCTATACTGTATTCATGCAGGGTGGATTAACCTATGAACATAGCTGTCTGGTTATTAAAGACCTGATTGACAACCTTATTAATAAGGCAATAGCGTGCTGGTAGCAGACGTTATAGGTATAGCGAAGTTCAGTGGTAACCCAAAATACGG
>DUMX01000219.1 GCA_012839665.1 Gelria sp. | reverse complement strand
GAAGCTATAAAAGCCACCAGCGACATTTTTGGTACTATTATAAGTTCGGTTAATCAAATAAATACGGAGATTCAAGAAATTTCAGCTGCTACTGAAGAAATGTCGGCCTCCACTGATCAGCTGGTTGATAACGTAACCGAAGTGGCAACTATTGCTCAGCAAACTGCAGCCAACTCTAGAGAGGTGAGCGATTTATCTGAGAATCAGGAACAATCGGTTAATACTATGGTTGACGAAATCGAATCCCTGAATGTTTATATAGATAATATCCAGCGGATTGTAAGTACTTTTAAAATATAATACGGAAATAGAACTTTTTTGACACTGAAGGACGCTGTTTTTTTATGAATAACACTGAATTTTTTAAAATATAACTTAACCCCAACTTCTATTTTCATAGGTGGTTGCCGTCTACCCGTTCGCATAATTCTAGCAGTATGCATTCGCTGCATTGGGGGTTGCGGGCACGGCAAACGGCACGGCCGTGGGCTATTAAAAGGTGATGGGATTCACTCCATAATGACATCGGTATGACCTGTTTCAGGTCTTTTTCTATTCGGGTAACGTTTTTTCCGGCGGTAATGCCCAGACGCCGGGCTACCCGCTTCACATGAGTATCTACCCCTAAACCAGGTTGATTAAATCCCACCGCCAACATGACATTGGCGGTTTTTCGCCCTACTCCGGGTAGTTTTAACAGTTCATTGAAATCACCTGGTACTTCCCCATCATAATCTGCAACGATTTTCTCGGCCAGACCTTTGATATGGCAGGCTTTATTTTTATAAAGCCCTACTCCCCGAATCAACTCTCCCAATTCCTCCAAATCAATTGCCGCCAATTCCCGGGCAGAGCTAAACCTGGCAAACAACTCCGGGGTAACTTTATTTACCTGTTCATCGGTGCTTTGAGCAGACAGGACTACTGCTACCAGTAACTCCAGGTGATTGGAAAAGTGCAGGCGGGTACCAGCATCAGGATATTCCTGTTTTAGCAATTCTATAATTTTTTGTACTCTTTTTTTCTCTTGCATAATCATATATTAAACCACAAATCCACAAATGCACAATTTGCGGTGAAGACTTATAATTATATTTACTGATAACAAGGTTTTAGATAGGCAAACTAGTATTAGCAATAATAATTGGGAAAATAATTTGATAAGCAGGTTATAGAAATGTTTTTGAAAAAACGTACTCAAGCTGAACTCAGTATGCTACTGGTAGCAATAGTGTGGGGCAGCACCTTTGTTATTGTTAAAAATTCACTGCTGGAAATCGGACCGTTTCTCTTTTTGGGAATACGCTTTCTCCTGGCCTTTGTTTTATTAGGCCTGGTATCATGGCGGCAATTAAAAAGCGCCCCCAAATGTACATATTATTCAGGCTGTCTTCTGGGGATTTTTTTAACTATCGGCTATGTATTTCAGACCGTGGGCTTGAAATATACAACTTCCTCTAATGCCGGTTTCATAACCGGGTTAAGTGTAGTGCTGGTACCTATCATTTATATGCTTATTAACAGGTTAACTCCCAATTTTAGCACCATAATTACGGTGTTCTTGGCCTTTGGGGGCTTGTTTTTGATGTCATTTCAAGATTGGCATACTTCTCTTTCTTACGGTGATATGCTGGTTCTGGTCTGTGCTTTTGGTTTTGCCTTTCATGTGGTCTTTGTTGACCGCCTTTCTCACCGCCATAGTGCCCTGGCGATTACCAGTGTGCAGATATTATTTGTCGGCGTTTTTTGTCTGGTAGTGGGACTAATTTTTGAAACCTGGCCCCAAGGCTTTAGTCCCTCACTGATTGCGGCATTGTTAATTACCTCGATTTTTGCTACTTCTCTGGCCTTTCTCCTGCAAAATAGTATGCAAAAGTACAGTACCCCTACCCGCTTTGCAGTTATATTAACTACTGAGCCTGTTTTTGCCGCCCTTGCAGGTCACCTCTGGGCAAACGAAACTTTTACCCAACGGGCTTTTACGGGAGCAGTTATGATATTGGTAGCCATGCTTATTGCTATCCTCAGTCGCAAAGATAAACCAGGTGTGAACGGACGCCGGACGTCAGACGTCAGATGTCGGATCTAGGAGGCGAACATGGGGACTCACCCCGTTTTTGCCTATGGAGTTTTTGCCCTTACACATTATCTTACAAGCCGAGGGTTTGCAGGAGTTTTTCTTTAGATAGACCTTTAATTTCGATGAGTTTATTGCGGGCAGTTTCCCCTCTGATGAGGACAACGTTTTTACGTGATATTTTTAAGGAGCGGGCCAGGAATTTAATTAAGGCCTGGTTAGCTTCACCTTCTACCGGAGGGGCAGTAAGTTTCACTTTAAGGGCCCCGTCATGCTCGCCCGCAATTTGGTTACTGGAGGAACGTGGTTGAACTTTGACTTCTATTCTTAATCCTCCAACGAATTCCTGTATATTTAACATATTTATTCTTCAGCATCCTTTATATCAATATCAGTTGCATCAGTATCAGTTGCATCAGTATCAGTTATATCAATAGTCTGTGCTAATTCTTCCATCAGCTCATTTACATCTTGACTGTAAAAAAACTGGGAGAGTTCTTCCACTCGTAATTGATTTTTTTCCAGCATCTCCATCTGCCCGCCCATCTGTGATTTAAGCTCGGCATTGAATAGGTTTAAGCGCTTTATTACTTCCTGGTATACCGCAAACACTTCGACTATGCGCTTTTTAGAACTACCTATGATTAATTCAGCTTCCCGGCGGGCATTGGCTTTCAAATCCTCAGCAGCCTGCTGGGCAAATATCAGGCTGTTATTCATGGTCTCTTCTATTTTGCGGTATTTGATTAGTTCAGACTCCAGCCTTTGAACGCTTTCCTTTAAGTTAGCATTCTGGCTGTAAAGGTTTTCGTAATCCCGGGCCAGTTCTGCCAGAAAATTCCTTACCTCTGTTTCGCTGTAACCACGCAAAGTTTTCTTGAATTCCTGGTTACGTATTTCCATACCAGTAATCATATAAACCCTCCTCAACTTTTTTTGACACTGAAGGACGCTGAACTTTTATGAATAACACTGACTTTTTTAAATTTTTAAGGATGCGAATTTAGTAGCCAAAATACGGCCTTGAGGTTAACCCCCGGGGGTAAAGCTGCAGCAGTTTCTGGTAATTGTCCTTTTGCTGCCAGTGGCCAGCTTTCAGGTCATCTATAGCCTGTCGATAAATGGCTACTGTTTGTAGAAGTTGTTCTGGCTCATAATATTGCCCATCCAAACGCAGGTATCTTAACCCGGCAGCATACAACCGCGGCAAATAAGAAAATAGACACAGAT
>DUMX01000218.1 GCA_012839665.1 Gelria sp. | reverse complement strand
GGAACTTATTCTGCTTGCGATTTAGCTCCTGCTGCCCATAAGCAAGCTCCGATAGTAATACCTTCCTTTCCAGTCCCAGGCATTCCTTATTTAGCTGTAAATAACGCCGGGCTCGTTCCGCTTTATACCCCAGTTCCTCTTTGCGCTCCCTAACTTCACTTATAATATCTCCCAAGCGCAGCAGGTCATTACTCGTATTTTCCAGCCGGCGTTTAACCTCATCCCTTTGCTGACGATATTTTATAGTGCCAGAGGCTTCCTCCAGTATTAACCGTCGGTCCAGAGCTTGCCCACTTAATACCTGTTCCAGTTCTCCCTGCCCAATTATGGAATAACCTTTCTTCCCCAGGCCGGTACCGGTAAACAATTCAGTAATATCCTTCATTCGGACCCGAGATTTGTTAATATAAAACTCACTTTCCCCGCTACGGAAAACCTTGCGGGCCATAGTTACTTCACTATAATCAAGAGGCAAAATCTCATCACTATTATCCAGCAGCATCTCTACCTGGGCCATACTTTGTGCTCTTTTATCATCAGTGCCATTAAAAATTACATCTTCGCTTTTCTGTCCGCGCAGGTTACGGATATTAGCTTCACCTATAACCCAGCGTATAGCATCAACTATGTTGCTTTTACCACAACCATTGGGCCCAACTATTATATTTATACCCGGCTCAAAATTAATTTCGGTAATATCAGCAAAAGATTTGAAGCCCTTTATCTCCAGACGCTTGAGATACACTTATTCGCCTCCCCTGCTAATTAAGTATTTTAACATCTCCGGTACTTATTCGTACCAAATTATCCTGACATTGCACCATCAGGTTACCCATCTCGTCAATATCGGTATTTATACCCCGAATTATATCCTGTCCTCGAATCATTTCTATTTCTTTACCCAGATGCAGGCAGCGAGATTTAAATTCCAAACGAATATGGTAAAAACCATTTTCTATAAAATCTCGATAATAACTATCCAAATCCTTTAATACAGTTATCAATACTTCATCAAGGGCTATCTCCCGGCCACAAACTTCCAGCAATGAAGTGGAGTTAGTAGCTATAGCGGTCGGAAAATCATTGGTTCTAACATTAACGTTAATACCTATACCAACAACGAGATAGTCGATACTATCGATTTCACCACTTGCTTCCAGTAGGATACCGGAAATTTTCTTACCCTGACAGTAAATATCATTGGGCCATTTAATCTGACATAAAGAGTCTGAAAAAATATCCAGGCTTTTCACCAGGGATACTGCAAACACCAGTGATAGCAAAGCCGTCTGCGTTAAAGGTAAAGTAGGTCGTAATACAAAAGAAAACCACAGTCCACCCGGGGGAGATTCCCATTTTCTACCCCGGCGTCCCTTACCCTCTTCTTGTTTTCCCGCTATATATACCGTACCTTCCGGGGGATGGTCTTTTAAGCTGCGTTTCAGGGCTTCGTTGGTAGAATCCAAACCAGGATAATAGTATATCTGGGTGCCGATTAGCTGTTGCGGTAATCTGTCCATAATTTTAGCAGGAATTATTATTCCGCTATCCTGGATCTGGTAACCCCTTCCACTAACACCAATAATATCATATCCTTCTTCTTTCAGGGCTTCAATATGTTTCCAGACTGCTACCCGGCTTATACCCAGACGTTCGGCTAATTGATTCCCGCTTACAAAGCTATCCCGGTTTTTAATTAGCTCCTCCAGTATCTTTTGCCGCATGAACATGTCCTTTCTTGCCTCTATGACTCCTTACGCCTCGCTATTTTGCTAACCCGCCATATCTGCAAAACACACGCAACCACCGATAAAAATAGTAGTTGTGCTAATTCTTTCGCTACTGTTTCTTAAATTCCATAATTCGTAGCGGAAGCTTTAGCTTTCGCTTTCATTAAAAATTATAATAAAACTCAGTGTTAATCATAGATAATCAGTGTCCTTCAGTGTCAAAAAAATCTATTTGCGAAGTTTCATAAATTCCTTGCGGGTAAGAGTATAAAGCGGTTCCGATTCATTTCCAACCGCCAGGCCGACAGTATTGCGGGTATAGGCGGAATAGCTTCTTACTTTAATATCCTGCAGGTGAAACCGGCTTTTCAGATAATCCAGATTGCTTTTTCTATTACCCGTCATCTTTGATATGTCCTTTTCATGAACCAATATTATCAGCTCAGAATCCGCCTTGATTTTCACCTTATATCTTTGTATAGCCATACCGGCCTGTTCCTTAAACACTTCCTGCTCTACCAGTTCTCCAAAAGCAGGATGAAAAGGCCCTGCCACTATATTACCAGGGCTAAGCAACTCTTTTCCCGGATACAGTCCCATACGGATAACAGCTATATCATTTTGCTGAAATTCCAGGAACATCTCCTTGCAAGTAGCTATAGCTTCAGAAAGGTTTAACGGCCTATATTGGTTCCGCTGAAATAGAAGCTCCAAAGGAGTATCAGCAATAACCAGGGTGGGATAAATTCTTACCATATCAGGAGCAAGGGTAATCGCCTGCCTGGTACTTTCCATATCCAGTGCCTGGCTGTCACCTGGCAGTCCTATCATTAGCTGAATCCCTAATTTAAATCCAAAGCTTTTAATAAAGCGACTAGCTTTAAAAACATCATCACGACGGTATCCGCGACCGGATGCTTTTAAAACCTCGTCACTAAAAGACTGTACCCCCAGTTCTATAGTTTTCACACCATAGCGTAAGAGCAATTGGAGTATATTATCATCGATAAAATCTGGACGAGTAGATATGCGAATGCTGCTGATCTGTCCGCTTTTCAGATAAGGCTGGACTGCAGATAAGTACTCTTCCTGCAATTTACGGTCAATAGCCGTAAAACTACCGCCAAAAAAAGCTAATTCGATATTCTCACCACTGGTCCCAATAGTATCCAGGTGCTCGTCGATGGTGGTTATCAGCTCAGCCCGGGTTGGTATGCCGCGGTTAGAGGCAATTTTGTTCTGGTTACAGAAAATGCATTGAAAAGGGCACCCCAGGTGAGGAATGAATACCGGAATGTTATAATGTGGTTTCATCCAACTTCCCTTTTTCGTTCAGGCTTTCTAGAAATTCCCGGTCAGACAGTACCTTGCCGGCCGCACTTTGTTCAGCTTCCTTTTTGCTCTTACCCTCACCCGTTGCCAGAAGCTGATTCTGGAAATATACCCCGGCTACAAAACTTTTACAATGAGCTGGACCGCTTTCTTCAATAATAGAGTAATAGACATTTTCCTTATTTTTGCCCTGCACTAATTCCTGCAGCTTGGATTTATAGTCATAGTAATTACCATTGGCACCTTCGATTATGTTTTTCTCCAGGTGTTTTAATATAAACCTCTTGACTTCTTCATAGCCCTGGTCCAAATAGATAGCTCCTATAACTGCTTCTACCGTATCTGCCAATATGGATTTCCGTTTGCGGCCTCCCGACATTTCTTCACCTTTACCCAGCAACACATATTTACCCAGGTTAATCTCGCGAGCTACATTAAGCAAAGACCTTTCGCAAACTACCCGGGCCCTGATTTTGGTTAACTCACCTTCAGCTTTGTTCTGATAATGGTTATAGAGATACTCAGCTACCACAAAGCTTAATACGGCATCACCTAAAAACTCCAGCCTCTGGTTATTCTGCTCGAAATTTTTCTCCTGCGCATAGGAAGGGTGAGTCAAAGCCATAACCATTAAATTGCTATCGACAATATCTAATTCATTGTCATTAATAAACTTCCTGGCTGCGGTTTTCTCAGTCATTTTTCACCTTCTGTAAATATGCATATAGAGCTGTTATTAGAGAACCCATGGTAGGATAGTCCTCCAAATCCTCTTCTGGAAACTCAATTTCATAAATATCTTCCAGGGCCATTATCATCTCTACAACATCAATAGAATCTGCATCAATTTCCTCAAACTCAGTATCCATAGTAATACTCTCTAATTCAATTTCCATCTGTTCAGCCAGTATGCCCCTGGCCTGTGCGAAAAACTCCTGCATTTACGATACCTCCAGTGTGTTTTTGTTATTGATTATATTATACACGTTAAATAAGAAAATAGGGTGCTGGCAGCAAACGGTATGTGATAGGTGCCAAGGCCGAGGTTAATTATGCATTTTTAGTCTGGCCAATTCTTGTAACTGTTTGTCAATAATCTTATTCTTTATACTATCTGCTGCTATGTTTAGGCCATTGCATACCGCTTCTCTTCTAGAACTGCCATGACATACAACGCTTATTCCATTAACCCCCAGTAAAGGTGCACCGCCGATTTGAGTATAGTCTAGCCGGGCAAAAGTTGCCGGTATTTTCCCCAGTTCTTGCTTTACTCCAGCAGCCAGGAAAAAAGCCATTCCCTCCAAAGCTTTGAGCAAAATATTACCAGTAAAACCATCACACACCATAACATCACACCGAGAACTAAAAAGATCACGGCCCTCAACATTACCAACAAAATTTAAACCATTTTGCTGACTTAATAATTCGTGAGCCTGGATGGTAAGGTTATTCCCTTTGCCTTCTTCTTCACCATTATTTAAGAGTCCCACCCGAGGGTTATCCAGATTCAATACTCCCCTGGCATAAGCCTGTCCCAGCAGGGCAAATTGTAGTAACTGTGCCGGCCTGCAATCAATATTAGCTCCTACATCTACAAGCAATGTTGGTTTGCCGTCTCTACCTGGTATAGCTGCTACTATAGGAGGCCTTTCTACTCCTTCCATTCTTCCCAGTATAAATATTGCTGCTGCCATCTGCGCTCCAGTGCTGCCACAGGAAACTACTGCATCCGCTATCCCATCCTTTACTAACCTGCTGGCAACAACTACAGAGGCATCCTTTTTTCTACGTAAGGCTACAGCTGGCGATTCATCCATTCCTATTACCTGACTGGCATGAACTATTTCCAACCTGGCAGGGTCGTACTTATGCTGGGGAAGTTCTTCTTGTATTATTTCCTCATCACCAATCAGTATAATCTGCCCTGTGCTTTCCTGTAGCCATTTAACGGCACCAGCTAATAATTCTCCCGGTGCATAGTCTCCTCCCATAACATCCAAAGCTATCTTCATGACCAACCTCCTTAAAGAAAACAAAAAGTAAGCTATTAGTCTAAACAGACTTTATATCTTACTTTTTGACGATTTAGCTGTATATAGTATTACCATTACATGACACTCTTGCCCTTATAATAACCACAATTTAAGCACGCCCGGTGAGGCATTCTCGGTTCATGACATTGAGGGCATTCAACCAGGCCCGGTTTTTTAAGCTTCCGCCATTCCGAATGGCGCTTATTCTTACGGGAATGCGATTGTCTTCTTTTTGGAACTGCCATTATTTTACCTCCTTCCCGAACTTGAGCTCTTTTAGTTTTTCCCACCTGGGATCAGTAATTTCTTGTTGGCAATGGCACTCGGATAAGTTCTGATTAGTACCACACTGGGGACACAGCCCCTTACAATCAACCATACAAACCGGGGCAAAGGGGATTTCGGTAAAAACTACCTGCTCTATGAAAGGCTGTATCTCAACCTCATCATGGTCAAAAACAATTACATCCTCATCCGGGGTAAATTCCTCTTGCCGCTGTGATTCAACCAGATTAAAGTGAAATCCTGCGTTGATTGAATAAGAAAACCTCTCCAAGCAACGGGAGCACTGCAACTCTAAAACCGTTGATACCTGTCCCCAAGCCAGATAAAACCTGCCCGGTTTTTCAACCTGAACATCTACCCTGAGGTTTTCCCGATATTTACCCCCCAATTCTTTAAGGTATTCGTCTTTACCTTGATTATCAAAATGAAACTCCAAACTGTCCCGGATTCCTAGTCTAAGTAGTTCCAGGTCAATTTTCATACTATCACCCCATAAAAACACCAGATTAATTATAATCTTCCCCTCTTGCCATTGTCAACCGAGTGGATTTATAAACTGCAAAGTAAAAGAGGCGGGGAATTCCCCGCCTCCGATGTACATGTCTTTTATGCCTGGGAAAGCCGATAAGTATCGCGAGCAATAACCAGTTCTTCATTAGTCGGAATAACAAAGATTTTGACCTTGGAATCAGCCGCAGCTACATCCACCTCTTTACCCCGAACATTGTTCTTCTCAGCATCCATCTTAATACCCAGGTAATCCAGGTCTTTACAGATGTTTTCCCTGATGTCAATAGCATTTTCACCTACACCGGCAGTAAATACCAAACAATCGCAGCCATTCAGTTTGGCTATATAGTTACCGATATAGCCTTTAACACGATTGTAGTAAACATATAGCCAAGCTGAATGGCTGTGATTGTTTGGTATTTACTGCCGGTGTAGGTGAAAATGCCATTGACATCAGGGAAAATATCTGTAAAGACTTGGATTACCTGGGTATTAAGATGGATGCTGAGAAGAACAATGTTCGGGGTAAAGAGGTGGATGTAGCTGCGGCTGATTCCAAGG
>DUMX01000217.1 GCA_012839665.1 Gelria sp. | reverse complement strand
GAAAAATACTGGTCAAATGATTTTTTACCGTTTTCTCGCTAATAAACATAGCTTCGGCCATCTCTTTATTAGAATGCCCCTTGACCAAAAGCGACAGCACATCAGTTTCCCTTCTGGTCAGGCGAATATCGGTCTTTTTCTTATCAGTACGGGATAATTCGCGCACCAGACGGTTTGCTACCCGCGGATGGATAACGACCTCACCCTGCATTACGCGGTGGATAGTATCGATTAATTCACTACCAGCCACATCCTTTAAAACATAGGCTGATACTCCGGCTCTAACCATATCCACTACTTCCTCATCCTCGTAAATAGTCAGAGCAATTATGTGAATAGATGGCAGCTCCCGTTTTATCACCCGGGTGGCAACAATTCCATTGGTCCCGGGCATATTAACATCCATCAGGATAACATCCAGTTCCTTCTTGCGGGCAATGTTAATGGCACCCTGCCCATCTCCCACTTCGTCAACAACCTCAATACTATCATCTAACTCCAGCAATTTCCTGAGTCCTTCCCGAACCAGGGCATGGTCATCAGCTATTAAGACGCGTATTTTATCCAATTTTAGTTTCCCCCTCCATTGGTACTTGAATAATAACCTGGGTGCCTGCCCCCGGTGCAGAAATGATGTCAAGCTTCCCTCCAAAAAGGTTTACCCGCTCCTTCATTCCCATAATGCCATAACTCTCCGTATTAGTTACCTTCTCAGGTTCAAATCCGCATCCCTCGTCCCTAATAACCAGGGTAAGAACACGACCATTATCTTCAAATTTAACCGTAGCTCTCTTAACCCCGGAATGTTTACGGATATTCGTTATGGATTCTTGAACCATTCTAAACAATGCCGTTTCCAGTGAAAGGTCGTATTGTTTATCCTGGCCAATTTGCACGAAATCTATAGTAAAATTATATTTCGCCTCATAATCGTTAAAATAATCTTTCAAAGTCATGCTGAAATTGTTTTCATGCAACAGAGACGGTTTCAGGTCAAACATAATGCGGCGGACATCCGCCAAAGTCTCCTTACTCATACTACGGACATTATCTATTTCTTCATAAATACCCGTAATGTCCTGATTCCACAGCCTTTTCATTAAATCCAAGCGGATCAGAATACTGGCCATACTCTGGGCTGGTCCATCATGCAGTTCCCGGGCAATTTTCCGGCGCTCGGCTTCCTGGGACTCTATTATCCAGGTAGCCATCTGCTGCTGCCGCTGTGATTCTCCAATAGTATCATTTATTCTTTCGACATTTCCGCGTAAAATCTTTAATGCTATTCCAGTTGTTTGTAGAAAACCATCCGCCTTCCGTCCTATATCTTTAAACTTTTTAATCTGCCGGGTTAATTCATCCCGGCGCTTGCGCAGGTAAACTTCCTGCTGCCTCAAGTCGATTAATTTGACTTGGAATTCTCGGGCTTTTTCATAGGCTTCCTGTATATGTTCCTGGGAATAAGAACGAAAATCGCGGCTTACATCTATAAGCCGCAGGCGAGCGTAACGTTCCATTTTCTCGACCTTATCCACTTCTAGAATAACCTGCCGGGTTTGCAAGTTGATTCCTTCTAGTTCTGTTTGCAGGTTAACCTCGATTTCATTGCAGTCCTGGGCAATGTCAAATATATCGTCCCGACCTTTTTCCAGGGTTTCCAATACTTGATTTAAAACTTGATCCAACCGGGTTAATTGCTCCGGTTGCTCCTCATCGTTTATGTATTGATTCTCTCTCCCCATACCCAATCTGTCTCCTATGCCCAAATTAGTCCGCGGGTTCTCCGCACGGGTATCGACACAAGGCAGCGGAACGGCACGGGGGCCGTTCCCTACAAACATAGAAATACGGAGAAACCAATAGCGAATATCGACCTGCCCTATGGGTATATTTCAACGATAATTCTCAATTCTCAATTCTCAATTCTTAATTCTTAATTCAACCCAATGTTCCTACATACCTCTTCCTGAATAGCCTCCATCATACCCTTATCACCGGCTTCGACATAAACTCTAAAAAGGGGTTCAGTCCCAGAAGGACGCACTAAAACCCAGGAGCCGTCTTCCAATTCTATCTTGCTACCCTCCACCCGGTTGAGTGTTTCTACCTTCAGCCCGGCCACCGCCTTCGGGTTGTAATTAGCTATCTTATCCAGTATATCTTCCTTATCCGCTTCGCTTACCTCTATATCCACCCGGCGGCCGGTCACCTGCCCATATTCCTTCTCCAGTTTATTACCCAATCTTTCCAGGGTTTCCCCGGAATAAGCTACCATTTCCGCCGCCAGCAAACAGGCTAAAATCCCGTCCTTTTCCGGAATATGGCCCAGGATACTAAGCCCCCCGCTCTCCTCTCCACCCAGCATGCAGGCCTTATCCCGCAGGGCCTGCCCAACATACTTGAAACCTACCGGAGTTTCAATAACATTTAACCCGTTTTTGCGGGCAATCCGGTCCAACATATGGGTAGTAGCCAGGCTCCGGCATACCGGTCCCCGGAAAATACGAGTTCTAAGCAGGTGATCCAGCAAAATACTCATAAAACGGTTGGCACTGACGAATTCTCCATCCTTATCAATAATACCGAAACGATCAGCATCCCCATCCAGGGCCAGACCCAAATCAGCTTCAAAAGCCAGTACCGCCCGTCTTAAATCTGACAAGTTTTCTTCGGTAGGCTCGGGCAAGGCACCTCCAAATAAAGCATCCCGGTAGTTATTAATCGTCCTGACCTCACAGCCCAAATCGCCCAATATCCGGTCCAGATAGCCAATACCGGCACCAAACATAGGGTTAATTACTACTTTCAAGGGTTTGGCGCTGATAAACTCGCCCCGTACCACTTCTAGCAAATGACTGCTGTACTCGTTATCTATCTCAAATTCTTCAAACAACTCTAATTGAGCTGCCTCTGATAGATTAAGCTCATATACTTTCCCCTCTTCCATAACCCGATTGACCTCATTTTCTATAGCATCGGTTACATCAGGAAGAGCCGGGCCTGCATATTCCGGTATAAACTTAATTCCGGAGTAATAATGGGGATTATGGCTGGCAGTTATCATAATCGCCCCGCCCGCCTCTTTTTCTCGTACCGCAAAGGCCGTAACCGGAGTGGGGCTGGCCTTTTTCAGTAAAAAGACCTTAATCCCGTTACCCGCCAGTACCCGAGCACATTCCAGGGCAAAATCCTCGGACATAAAACGATTATCATAGCCTATAACAATACCTTTTTTGGTTAAATTACTGTAGTTTATATAACTGGCCAGTCCCTGTGTGACTATCCGGCAGTTTGCGAAAGTAAAATCTCGGGCAATAATAGCCCGCCAACCATCAGTTCCAAACTTAATCGGCGCCATCGTTATCCTCCTTAAAATAAAAGAGCTGTAATCAAGTCTAGCGCTTTTTTAAAATATCTCAACCATAAATATAATTTACCTGACAATGCTTGTCAAAACCCACCCCGTCTCCCATTTTCGTCTCCCCCGCTTAAACCCGAAACCGGTTTTTAGACGCGGAAACTTTAGGAAATGCGCGGATGACATTGTAGTGTAGTACCCGTAGAGTGTATTTCAACGATAATTCTCAATTCTCAATTCTTAATCCAACTGCGCCCCTATCCGCACATACAGAAAATCAGTCACTACTTTTACTATCCGCCGGGCGGCTTTACCGTCTCCATAAGGATTAACAGCCTGTGCCATCCTATTATACTCCTCCGGATTACTGAGCAGAAGATGGGCAGCCTCATATACCCGCTGCTGATTAGTACCTATGAGCTTTACCGTACCTGCTTTCACCGCTTCCGGCCGTTCCGTAGTATCCCTTAACACCAATACCGGCTTACCCAATGAGGGAGCCTCCTCCTGCAGACCACCGGAATCAGTTAACACCATATAGGAACGATTCATTAAATTAGCAAAAGGCTCATAATCCAGCGGTTCTATCAGATGAAAACGCTCCCGGTTACCCAGCATCTCCTCGGCCACATCCCGAACTATGGGGTTTTTATGTACCGGAAACACCACCGCTATATCCGAAAATTCATCCACCAGGTCAATTAAAGCCTGATAAATATGGCGCATAGGCTCACCCCAGTTTTCCCGGCGATGGGTGGTAACCAGTAAAATCCTCCGGTTTAAATCAATCCCCTCCAGCTCCGGGCCAAACTGATAATCATCTCTTACCGTTTCCAACAATGCATCTATAACCGTATTGCCAGTAACCCAGATTTTAAACTGAGCCGCAGATTCAGCTATTAAATTTTCCCGTGAAGTATCCGTAGGAGCAAAATGCAGTTCCGCCAGTTTTCCGGTAAGACTGCGGTTAATCTCCTCCGGGAAAGGTGAATATTTATTATGGGTGCGCAGCCCGGCCTCAACATGCCCCACCGGTATACGCATATAAAAAGCAGCCAATGCGGCGGCAAAGGTGGTAGTAGTATCACCATGTACCAGAACCAGTTCAGGCTGCTCTTTTTCCAATATAGTTTTCATTCCCGTCAGGACCCCGGAAGTTATGCTGTAGAGGTCCTGCCCTGCTTTCATTAAATTCATATCGTAATCCGGTTGTATCTTAAAAAGGGTTAAAACTTGGTCCAGCATTTCCCGGTGCTGGGCCGTAACGCAAACTATGGTGTTAATGTCTTTTACTTTCTTTAATTCCTTAATTACCGGAGCCATCTTAATCGCTTCCGGCCTGGTCCCAAACACTACCATTACTTTTCCCAGATACATAAATTTACCTCCGTAGCCGAGATGTAGAATATAATATGCAATGCAATAATCAAAGGTTTCGCTGCCCCGAGGTATTTTTCCTGCTATTTGTCACCGGTATCAATGTTGAAGAAGGAATAGCAGGAAAAATACCTCGGGGCAGCGAAACCTTTGATTATTGCATTGCATATTATATTCTACATCTCGCTGGTCCCAAACACTACCATTACT
>DUMX01000216.1 GCA_012839665.1 Gelria sp. | reverse complement strand
CTATTCCTATGATAATCCTCTTAATACACTTGACGAGGCAACAGCGGGGATTATTATAGACAGGATAAAGTATCAGGGTAAAGAAGAGCAGGACGACCTTATTATTAAACAGGTCCAACCTTCAGTTGATATTCCTCTGCCAGAAAACCAGACTACTCATCCAAGCAATATCAGTCAAATTAACTCTGAAAAGTCGGTGGACACCGCAGATTTAGATGAAGATATGGAAGCCTGGATAGAAAGCTTGAAAAAGGCTCATCCCTATATGGCAGTTAAGGCGTTAGCAGACCAGGGTTATTCTATAAAGGATATTGCTAAAAATTTGGACCGGGGACAAGGTGAAGTCAGTTTGATACTCAACCTGTTAAATAAAAAAAGAGCAAGTATGTAATTTGAATTAAGAATTGAGAATTGAGAATTAAGACCGGTATTTTAGTCACTGACACTGCAGTTACTTGAGTACCGTTTATTTTTGGCTTGATTAGCCATAAATTTTGGTGAAAACTAGCTAGCTAGCTTGCAAAACCAGGTAAAATTATGCTATATTATCAGTTGGTAATTACACACGCAGCTTGACTTTTTGAAGGGTGCTAAGTTGTTAGTTTTCAGAAGGGATGAAACTGCGGAGGATTAAAACTATAAGGAGGAAATAATATTGTCAGTAATTACAATGAAACAGCTTTTGGAAGCAGGGGTACACTTCGGCCACCAGACTCGCAGGTGGAACCCCAAAATGGCCCCCTATATCTACATGGAGAGAAACGGTATTTATATCATCGATTTACAGCAGACAGTAAAAAAATTTGATGAAGCTTATGAATTTGTCAAATCCATTGTTGCAGAGGGGCAAGGCATTCTGTTTGTCGGAACCAAGAAGCAAGCCCAGGAAACCATTAGAGACGAAGCTCAAAGATGTGGCATGTACTTTGTTAACCAACGTTGGTTAGGAGGCATGTTGACCAACTACAAAACCATAAGGAAAAGGGTCTTTCGTCTAAACGAATTGGAGAAAATGGAAAGTGACGGGGCTTTTGAGGTATTACCTAAAAAGGAAGTGGCCCGTTTAATTAACGAAAGAGAACGACTAGAAAGATTTTTAGGCGGGATAAAAGATATGGATAAGCTTCCTGGTGCTGTTTTTGTTGTAGACCCGCGTAAGGAAAGAATAGCTGTAGCAGAAGCTCGTAAGCTGAATATTCCAGTGATAGCAATAGTAGATACTAATTGTGACCCGGATGAAATCGATTATGTTATACCAGGAAATGATGATGCTATCAGGGCAGTTAAGCTAATATCATCGAAAATTGCTGATGCTGCCTTGGAAGGAAAACAAGGGGAACAAGTTACAGCATAAACAGATCAAGGGGTGTAATGGATGTTTTCCTAAAACAGCACCCCTTTTTTATGAAATAAATTAATTAGGAGGTTAAATCAGTGGTTACTGCTAAAATGGTAAAAGAACTGCGTGAGAGAACTGGTGCAGGGATGATGGATTGTAAAAAGGCACTGGTAGCTACCGAGGGAGACATTGAAAAGGCTATAGATGAGTTGCGTACCAAAGGATTGGCCAGCGCAGCTAAAAAAGCCAGTAGAGTGGCCAGTGAAGGTGTTGTTACTTCTTATATTCATGCTGGCAACCGTATTGGAGTCCTGGTAGAGGTTAACTGCGAAACCGATTTCGTCGGGAAAACTCCCGAATTTAAACAGTTGGCTTATGATATTGCTATGCAGATAGCAGCCTCGAATCCAGAGTTTATCAGCCGGGAAGACGTTCCTGAACAAGTTATTGCTCATGAAAGGGAAATTCTTAGAGCCCAGGCTATGGAAGAAGGTAAGCCGGAAAAGGTAATTGATAAAATGGTGGAAGGACGCCTGGATAAGTTCTATAAAGAGCGCTGCCTGTTAGAACAGCAGTTCATAAAAGACCCCGACAAAACCGTGCAACAGTTAATTCATGAAAATGTTGCTAAAATCGGTGAGAATATAAATGTTAGAAGGTTTGCGCGTTATGAATTAGGTCAAGGAATAGAGAAGGAACAGGATGATTTTGCTGCTGAGGTTATGGCGCAGATAAAGGGTTAAGAATTAAGAATTAGCGTTGTGAAACGTTAATAAAAGGATAAAAGTGATGCCACTGTAGTAAGCAATTAAGAGCAGGGAGGTAATCGCTTGCAAAGTCCCAGGTATAAGAGAGTTGTACTAAAATTAAGTGGTGAAGCATTGGCTGGACCTAACGGATATGGTATAGACCCTAAAACTTTGGCGTCGATAGCTGGACAAGTAAAAGAAGTTATAGTCACGGGGGTAGAAGTGGCTGTAGTTGTCGGTGGAGGTAATATATGGCGTGGAGTAGCCGGCAGTGCTCAAGGTATGGATAGAGCTACTGCAGATTACATGGGAATGCTGGCAACAGAAATAAATGCTTTGGCTTTACAAGATGCTCTGGAAAAACAGGGATTAGAAATTCGGGTAATGACCGCAATAGAAATGAAAGAAATAGCCGAACCTTACATAAGAAGGCGAGCTATTCGTCATCTGGAAAAAGGAAGAGTAGTAATATTTGCTGCTGGTACCGGAAACCCTTATTTTTCTACTGATACTGCTGCTGCTCTCAGGTCGGCAGAAATCGAAGCTGATGTTATCTTAATGGCTAAAAAAGTAGACGGGGTATATGATTCTGACCCACTTAAAAACCCTGATGCCAAAAAGTTTAGCTATTTGCAGTATATTGACATTCTTAATCAAGGATTGGGAGTAATGGACTCTACAGCTGCTTCTTTGTGCATGGATAATAAAATACCCCTAATAGTATTTAATTTAATGGAGAATGGCAATATACTACGGGCAGTTATGGGGGAAAATATAGGTACTTATGTAGGGGAGGTAAGACAATGATAAAGGATATTTTAAACGATGCCGAAGAGCGGATGAAAAAAAGTATTGAACATTTTACCGGGGATTTGGCCACCCTTAGAGCAGGTAGGGCTAATCCTGCTATGGTTGAGAAACTGTTGGTTGATTATTATGGTGAACCAACGCCGCTTAATCAACTTGCTACCATTACAGTTCCAGAGGCCAGGTTGTTGGTAATTCAACCCTGGGATAAAGGTAGTATGGCCGATATTGAAAAAGCTATCTTGAAATCAGACCTGGGTGTTAATCCTACCAATGATGGTAATGTAGTTCGTATCGCAATTCCTCAGCTAACGGAAGAACGTCGAAAAGATTTGGTCAAGGTAGTAAAGAAAAGGGCAGAAGAAGCTCGGGTAGCGGTAAGGAACATTCGCCGTGAAGCTAACGATATGGTTAAATCCAGTGAAAAAGAAAAATTACTTTCCGAGGATGAAAGTAAAAGGGGCATGGATGAGGTTCAAAAAATTACTGATAAGCATATCAAAGAGATTGATGTTATAAGTGAGGCCAAGGAAAAGGACATTATGGAAGTGTAGTACGAAAATAGCGTGAAGATAGCAGATGGTATAGGTATGCGAAGTTCGGCGGTAACCCAAAATACGACATAATTAAGAATTTAAAAATTCTTATTGCAGTGAATTTTGTTTTTTATGTTTAAATAAATTTGCTCTATGGTTATAATTATTACAAAATACCCCCTGCCGGGGGGTTTTGTAATTTGGCGAAAGAAGGGCTGCTTTTGCTTAACAGAATAACCAATATTAATGAAATTATTGAACGCGGTTCTCTACCTCGTCATATAGCTATTATTATGGATGGTAATGGCAGGTGGGCAAGAAAGCGGCTTATGCCCCGTACGATGGGGCATCGGGCGGGCATGGGTTCCCTAAAAGAGGTAGTAAAAGCCTGTGATGAATTAAAAATATCGGTACTAACCGTATATGCTTTTTCCACCGAGAACTGGAAACGTCCTGATAGTGAAGTACAGTTCTTGATGAAGCTTTTGGTAGAATTTCTTCATAAAGAGCTGAACGAGCTACATGAAAATGATGTTCGTATTAAAATTATTGGGGATTATAGTGTCTTAAATCAAGAATGTCAGGACGAAATTAGGCGGGCTCTGGCAACTACATGTAATAATCAGGGCTTATTATTCAATATAGCTCTAAATTACGGTGCTCGAGCTGAGATGGTGGAGGCTATTAAAAAAATTGTAGATGGGGTTATTAGTGGGGAGATATCCCGGGATAGCATTTGTGAAAATACTGTTGCCTCCTTTTTATATACAGGAGGGGTGCCAGACCCCGACCTATTAATAAGAACTGCCGGGGAATTACGCTTGAGCAATTTTCTCCTCTGGCAACTGGCTTACACCGAGCTCTGGGTAACAACACGTCTATGGCCTGATTTTACGCGGGAAGATTTGTTTGCGGCTATACGGGATTACCAGCAGCGAGATAGAAGATTTGGAGCCTTAACCGATTTAGAGAAGGATGATAAAAGTGTTTAAAGCCAGGGTACTTACAGCGGTCATTGGCATTCCAGTTTTGCTGGGAATACTTTATCTGGGAGGAATATACTGGAAGATACTTTTTGCTCTTATGGGAATAGTGGCTTTTTTAGAATTTGCCCGCATGATGTCCAATGTCCAACTAAAACCTTTATTGGTAACGGGGTTGCTGTTGCTGGTGCTACTCCTTTTTGCCCCTGATTTATATTTACATCTCGGAATATTCGGTATATTAATACTGGCGGTGACCATATCTATTTTAAATTATCCAGATTTGACTATTAAAGATATTGCGATAAGCCTTTTTGGTGCCGCTTATTTAGGGTTTTTATTAAGCTATGCAATAAAAATTGCGGATTTACAACATTCGTTTCTTATTATAGTACTGGCTTTAGTTTTGACCTGGGGTAGTGATACCGGAGCCTATTTTGCCGGTAAGCTCTGGGGACGACATAAAATGACTCCTAATCTGAGTCCTAACAAGACCTGGGAGGGGGCAGTGGGGGGACTGGTAGTTTCTACTATCACCGCCCTTATCTTTTTTTTGGTAATAGATATTGATGGAGTCGGTCTTGCATATGCTTTATTGTTAGGAATAGGTGCAAGTATTCTGGCGCAATTGGGAGATTTATTTATATCCGGGGCCAAGAGGTTTTTTCAAGTTAAAGACAGCGGGAAAATTATACCGGGACATGGAGGGGTTTTAGACCGTTTTGATAGTTTCTTCCTACTCGTTCCCCTGGTTTATTATTTTTCCGTTTATATTATATAATTGATAAGAAAATAGACGGGAATTAAATACGGGGTTAATTAAGAATTGAGAATTAAGAATAGCGAAGGCTGAAGCCTCCGATGGGAAGTGTAGGGAACGGCCCCTGTGCCGTTCCGTCATGTTGTTCGTAATACCGGTGCAACCATTTTCATCGGTGGT
>DUMX01000215.1 GCA_012839665.1 Gelria sp. | reverse complement strand
TGTCCCCTTTTCTGATTTCCATAAGCTAACAAACTCCTTCATTAAATAATCTGTAAGCTTATTTTTACCTTTACCTGTAGTTTTATACGCCAACAGGATTACTAAAGGATGTTTTAGGATAATAAAATAATTTCTAGTTTTTTAGGGCGGCTTAGTTTCTTAATTTCCTGTTCCCGTTTTAAGGCTTCACTTTTATTAGAGTATTCTTCACTGTAAACACAACGGACTGGCAGCCGGCTGCGCGTATATTTACTGGCTTTCCCTTCATTATGCTCCTTAACCCGCCTTTTTATATCAGTAGTATAACCGGTATAAAGCGTACCATCGTTGCACTCTACTATATAAACATAATGCATTTACTGGCCTCCTTAATAAGTAAATAGCCGCAAATAAAAACAGGGGAACTAATCCCCCCTGTTTTTAAATCAGTCCATATCCCCCATACCCAACTGCCGTATACACATAACCACCGATGAAAATAGTAGCTGGGGTTAGGTTTATTTAAAAAAACAATCTGTGTCTAATCCCCGTCTATTTCCGTATTAAAACCGATGATGAGTTATCCGTAAGGGCAAGCTAAATTTATGAGTAATAGTATTACCTATCTCCTCTATATCAGCCAAAGTAACATCTATTACCAGACATTTTAGCCGGGCATAAATACGATAAGCATTATCCAGTTCCTCGGCTACCATTTCATCTATGCTCTCCATGTCCTCAGGAATCTCAAAGCTCCTTAACCTTTCTTTGCGTAGTTTCATAAGGGTTTCCATATCACAGGTTAACCCTACCATCGGAACTCTTCCCTTCATCTCCATTATTTCCTCGGGAATCTTGGTATCTATTAAAATCGGATAATTAGCCACCTTTATCCCTAAATTGGCCAGGTGCATAGCTAGCGGAGTTTTGGAAGTCCGGGGAAGTCCCAGAATAATTAAATCTGCTTCATTTATGGTTTCCAGGTTCTGACCATCATCATGTTCAATAGTATATTCAATCGCTTTCATGCGATTAAAATACTGGTCATCCATAGTATGGGTTAGCCCCGTAATATACGCCGGTTTCAACCCTGTTTTAGCTTCTATAGCGGTAAAAAGGGGTGACATTACGTTTACTGCAGTTACATTGTTTTCTTTGGCTTTTTCATCTAAAAACCGCGATAGCTCAGGAATCACAATAGTATAGATAATTAATGCGTCATTTTCAACCGCCTCTTCAATTATCTTTAATACCTGTTCTTTCCTAGTTACCCGAGAGAAACGAGTTATACTCCGTTCCATTTTAAATTGCAAAACAGAGGCAACCGCGATTTTTTCAGCAGTCTCACCCACAGAGTCAGACACGGCAAATATGTGTAATTTGTCAGCCATAAACTCATCCCCCTTCAAATAGTCCGGTACTGACAGCAATCCATCTGTATAATGATTCTACAAACCTTGAAGATTTTCCTTTTTTAAAATAATCATTTTTTAACCGTTAATGGTAATTAAGTGCTTTAGTTCCAAATGTCAATCTCATTGATATTACTATTTACCGATACCAGGTTACTATCACAACCCAATAAATCAGAGAGTTCTTCTATAGAAGCACAGGCTAAACCGTTTTGCCAAAAGGGTTCTTTTTGCAGGTAATGCTCCTTACTATTTATCAGATATTTACGACTGCCTATTACAAGCCTGATAGCTTCACCACCATCAATATTAAAACTAAATAACCCGTAACCATAGAGCTGGTCAAATCCGACCTGACCCAAATCTATAGCCTGGTAATGTAAATACTCCTTAATATACTCCGGGAGAGGATGCTTTTTAAAACGTAGGTAATAGCGGGAATATATCAGGGCTACTGCCCCAGCAACATGCGGTGTGGCCATAGAAGTACCAGACAACTCCACATATTTATTTTCCGGGTAAGTGGAATAGGTTTTAACCCCGGGTGCCACTACATCAATTTGGTCATTAGAGTTAGTAAAACTAGCTGCCCGGGTGTTAAGCTCCACTGCCCCTACCGCCAAACATTCAGGATAATAAGCCGGGTATGAAATCTCCGGGGTACTTGCCTCCCCATCTCCGAAATTTCCGGCAGCACAAACTACCGTTATACCCTCCTGTACTGCTCTTATTATTTCCCGATGCATGGTTTTATTGGGAAGTGGACCTCCCAGACTCATGTTGATAACATTTACCCGCTCACCATTTTCCCCCACCCATTGGCGCGCCCAGGAAATACCCCGGCTAATATCGATGTAATTTCCCTGTCCCTTCTTATTCAGGACCTTAACCACCAAAATTTTGGCCCGAGGGGCTACCCCCAGAATTTTACCATTGGCGGCAATAGTTCC
>DUMX01000214.1 GCA_012839665.1 Gelria sp. | reverse complement strand
TCAAAAAAATCCGCGTAAATCCTTACTATTCCGCGTTTTCCGCGTCTATTCCCCCGTCTATTTTCCTATTAATCATTTATCTGGTTCAGTTTAAACTTTCGATGTAACGCTTTTATCGCAGTTTCTACATCATCCTCATTAATGATACAGGAAACTTTTATTTCAGAAGTACTTATCATCTGTATATTTATATTTTCAGTGGCCAGGACTTCAAACATGGCAGCGGCAACTCCCGGGTTGCTTTGCATTCCTGCACCTATAATAGATACCTTGGCCACGTTATCACCATAAGACATTCCCGAGGCTCCGATTTCTTTTACTACCTCTTCTACTACAGGTACAGCCAAATGTAAATCATCGCTGCAAATAGTAAAGGCTATGTCATTGCGCTCCTCCCGCATAGCACTCTGAATTACCATATCCACGTTTACTCCTGCCCGCGCCAGGGCACTAAAAATAATACCGGCTATACCTGGTTTATCGGGTACATCAAAAATACCGATTTTAGCACATTTACAATCGTGAGCAACTCCAGTAACAATTTTATGCTGTTCCATGTTGGTAACCTCCGTTATTATGGTGCCCGGTTCCAGGCTAAAGCTGTTTAAAACCTCGATGTCAACTCCGTAAAGCATAGCGAATTCTACGGCCCGGGGCTGTATTATAACTGCTCCCAGGCTGGCCATTTCCAACATTTCCTCATAGGTAATGGAGGGTAGTTTTTGGGCCTCTTTAACTATTCTGGGGTCAGCCGTATATACGCCATCCACATCAGTAAATATCATACAACGCTTGGCTCCCAGGCTGGCCGCTATAGCAACGGCACTGGTATCTGAGCCTCCCCGCCCCAGGGTGGTGACATCACCATCAGCAGATAATCCCTGGAATCCGGCAACAACAACTATTTTACCGGCAGTCAGTTCTTTTTCCATACGTTGTTTATCAATACCACTGATTTTTGCCTTACTATAATTTGAGTTACTTTTTACTCCGGCCTGCCATCCGGTAAGGGAGATAGCTTTACATCCTATTTTATCTAAAGCAAGCGCCAGCAGGGCAGCTGATTGCTGTTCCCCAGTAGCCAGCAGGGCATCCATTTCCCGCAGGTTTAGATTATTACCTATACCAGTTGCTAATTTCAGTAATTCATCAGTAGTATCGCCCATGGCTGAAACTACTACTACTATACCGTATCCTTCGGCCTGCAAACTTTTTATCCGTGAAGCTACTTTATTGATTTTATCGATGCCGGCTACCGAGCTACCACCAAATTTACAAACAATTAACCCCAACTTTGTTCACTCCTATTCTGCATCACTGCCCTCCAACCTGATTACATTATTAATTGCTCCTACTATGTTCATTCCCTTAAAAACTGTTAAGGAATCCTGCAAATCCTGTTCCCGCACTTTATGGGTTATCAGTATTAGTTCCGCCATATCAGCTTCACTCGTTTTTTGTAATACACTGGCTATGCTGACATTGTTGTTTCCAAAAACACTGGCAATACCAGCCAGTACTCCAGGGCGGTCTTTTACCATCATGCGTATATAGTATTTTGCCTGTAGTTCCTGAATCCCCAGAAAGGTTTTAGTTTCGTAACAGGTACAGCCAATACGAGCATTAGATTGATACTGCAAGTTGCGCCCGATTTCTATGATATCACCTACGACCGCACTGGCAGTAGGCATTTTCCCTGCCCCCCGCCCAAAGTGCATAACCTCACCCACAGCATCACCACGGACAAATACGGCATTGAAAACATCGTTTACTGCTGCCAATGGGTGCCCAAGCGGTAAGAAAGCCGGGTGTACCCGGGCCTGGACGCGGCCTTCTTCATCTTCTTTGGCAATAGCCAGTAGTTTAATGACGTATCCCAGTTCGCGGGCATATTTAATATCGGTCGGGGTAATGGAGGTAATTCCTTCTACATAGACATCGTCCAGGGTAGTACGGCTGTTAAAGGCAATCGAAGAAAGGATGGCAATTTTGCGTGCTGCATCTAAACCTTCTACATCAGCAGTAGGGTCAGATTCAGCATAACCGAGTTGTTGAGCCTCGGCCAGAACCTGGCTAAATTCCTGCCCTTCCCGACTCATCTTAGTTAAAATATAGTTAGTGGTGCCGTTTAGTATGCCTATTACTTCCTGAATGCGGTTGGCTGCCAGTGATTGCTTCAGGGGATATACAATAGGAATGCCTCCGGCTACACTGGCCTCGAAATAAAAATCAATCCGGTTTTCCTCTGCGGTATCAAATAGTTCCTTGCCTTTGACCGCAATTAAATCTTTGTTCGCAGTCACTACATGCTTGCCTGCCTGCATAGCTTTCATAATATACGTAAAAGCAGGCTCAATACCGCCAATCAGCTCTACCACGATGTTAATATCCGCATCATTTAATATATCGTTAAGATCATCAGCCAGCATGTCGTCCGAAATCCCCAGAGCGCGACATCTATCTTTATCTTTTTCCAACACCTTTTTAAGCGCAATCGTGTCACCAGTTCTTTGGGCAATAGTTTCTTTATTTTTTTGGAGTAATTCTACCACTCCGGAACCAACGGTTCCACATCCCAGTAGTCCAATGTTAATCATTTTATTACCTCCATATCAAATCAGGACACTTCTTTTAAATTATAGTATTTTAGTCACCCGCTTTCCAGCTAAATCAAAACAGCAAGAAGCATAAAAAAAGGGCCTGCCCACCTGGCAAACCCTTTTTTATATTTTATTTATATCATATGATGATACAGATTAAGCCGCCACTGCCTTCGTTAACAATCCTTTGCAGGGTATCCTGCAGTTTAACCTGGGCATTTTCAGGCATACGGTGCAACTTGTTTTGTATGCCTTCCCGCACCAGGTCGTGTAAAGATTTGCCAAATATGTTGGAATCCCAAATCTTGGTGGGCTCATCCTCGAATTCATCCAACATATAGCGTACCAGTTCTTCACACTGTTTTTCCGTGCCGATGATAGGAGTAATCTCGGTAGTTATATCGGCGCGGATTATATGCAATGATGGTGCTTTGGCTTTTAGTTTTACTCCAAACCTGCTGCCCTGCCTGATGAGCTCGGGTTCTTCTAGGAACATTTCTTCCAGCCTGGGAGTTACTACCCCATAACCGGACTCCTGCACTTCTTCCAGTGCGGATGATACTTTGTCAAATTCTTTTTTAGCAATACTTAAGTCCTTCATGAGCCGCATGATGTCATGGGTTCCGTCAACAGGAAAGCCGCTCACTTCACTTAAAGAGCGGTAAAATAGTTCTTCCGGTACGGTTACATCAATAGCAGCGGTGCCAGTCCCCAGGCTCATTTCCTCCAGACTCACATAACTTATATTTTCGATATCTGATAGTTTTTCTATGGCTTTATCTATGTCTCTTACCTTTCTAATACCGTTTAGTACTTCTCTGATCGAGTCCTCCAGGCTCTCCCGCAGCCAAAATTCCTGGTCCAATTCATCTACCCAGCGAGGAAGTTTGATATTTACTTCCTGAACCGGGAATTCGTAAAGTACTTCCTCCAATATTCCCAGCATCTGGTCTACCGACATCAAGGCTACATCTGCAGGTATAACGCTGACCTCATGTTTATCACTTAGTTCTTCGGCCAAATCCAGAGTCTCCCGGTCATAGGGGCGAATAGAATTTAATATGATAATAAAGGGCTTGTTTAGTTCTTTTAATTCATTGATGACCCTCTCCTCTGGTTCTTCATAAGCGCTCCGGGGGATATCACTGATGCTGCCGTCAGTAATAATTACCAGGCCTATGGTGGAATGATCGGCAATAACCTTCCTGGTCCCTATTTCGGCTGCTTCCTCAAAGGGAACCTCATAGTCAAACCAGGGAGTTCTTACCATACGAGGTTCTTCATCTTCTTCGTAACCCAGTGCCCCTTCAACGGAATAACCTACACAGTCCACCATTCTAACCTTCAGGCTGAGGCCGCTGGTGGTAGTGATTTCCACTGCTTCATTGGGTACAAATTTGGGCTCCGTAGTAGTGATTGTTCTCCCCGCACCGCTTTGAGGAAGCTCATCTTTGGCCCGTTCCTGGTCATACATATCTTTTATATTGGGAATGACCATCGTTTCCATGAACCTTTTAATGAAGGTAGACTTACCCGTTCTGACCGGACCTACTACTCCCAGATAGATATCGCCTCCAGTTCTTTCAGCGATATCATTTAAGATAATGTTTTCTTCCACTTCTCATTTTCCCTCCCTTGGATTTAGACTTTTTAAAGGCACCCTCCCTCCGATATACGGATAGCCCTTAATATGGTTTTCGCTATAACAGTATAAATATATTTATCAATTTCAGGTAATATAACCAGAAAACAAAAAAAAGTGTGTTTAACTTCACACTTTTTTCGCCTTTTTTTCTTTTTACCAACCTTTTATGTTTACTGCAATCTCCTCCAACTCGTGCTTTTTGCGCCGTTTCATTAAAGTATTAACTGTTTCCTGGACTGACGTGTTTTTGTATAGTATGTCATAACAGGCTTTACTTATAGGCATGTCCACTCCCATCTGGTCAGCAATTTTGTTAACAACACGTACGGTGTGAACTCCTTCTACGGCCATACCGATTTGCTCCATAGCTTGTTGAAGGTTATAACCCTGACCTAAGAGTTCTCCCGCCTGCCGGTTACGGGAATACTTACTCCCACAAGTGACAACTAAATCACCCATACCGCTCAAACCGGAAAAGGTACGATAGTCTCCCCCCAGAGCTACTCCCATCCGGGTAATTTCAGTAAGGCCCCGAGTCATTAATGCCGCCCTAGTATTGTCTCCATAACCTAATCCATCACACATGCCGGTAGCCAGTGCTATTATGTTTTTCAGGGCTCCTCCCAGCTCTACCCCAGCTACATCGGGGTTAGTATATACTCTAAAAACCGGAGACATAAAGGTATCCTGAACAAAAAAAGCTACCTCCCGACTATATGATGCTACCGTAACTACTGTAGGCAATCCCCGGGCTACTTCTTCAGCATGGCTGGGACCGGATAATACCGCATAATGTTCCCGTATTTCTCTACCTAAAACATCCTCTGCTACCCGGCTTAAGCGCGTAGCTGTTTTTATTTCCAGGCCTTTGGCGGTATTTACAATAATAGTATCCGGTTGCAAGTGAGGAGCAAGCAGAATTAATACTTCTCTTACTGCCTGAGTAGGTACTGCCATTACTATAAGTTCGGTATTATCTACAGCAGTTTTAAGGTCGCTTATGGGCTCTATATTATCGGATAAACGGACTCCGGGAAGAAAACGTTTGTTTTCCCGCTCTGCCCGCATTTCTTCTATGCCATCTTCAACTCTACCCCACAGGGCAATTTTTCTGGTTTTTTTACTAAGCAAAAGAGCTTGAGCCGTACCCCAACTGCCAGCTCCTAATACCGTAATTTTTTTCATCATTTACCTCCAAATAGTACCATTCTATTACCCCCATAACCGGGCTTCAGTGCCCTCCATAAGCCGGGAAATGTTTTCCCGGTGGCGATATACTACAATAAGCATCATTAAAACGCTTAATATGGTGTACTGCCAGGGGTAATGCAGCAGGTAGGCAAGAAACGGGAACGAGATGGCTGCTGCTATTGATGCCAGGGAGACATAGCGGGTAAAAACTATTGTTGTAATAAATAATAATAGTAAAATAAGGCCTACTTTGGGCATGAGATAAAATATTATGCCTCCGGCAGTGGCGACCGCTTTACCTCCACGAAACTTTAAATATACCGGGTAGCAGTGTCCGATAATTGCGGCCAGAGAACAAATCGCCGCTAATACAGGACCTCCCAGGGTAAAACCTAGCCAGGCTACAAAAACCCCTTTTAAGACATCTCCTGCCAGGGCCAGTAGTCCCGCCCATGCCCCTGAGGTGCGATAAACATTAGTTGCTCCTACGTTACCACTACCCCGCGCGCGTACATCGGTATGAGCTAAAAACTGAGCGGAAAGATAAGAAAAAGGTATGGCGCCGATAAAATAGCACAGTATCACCACTAATACTTCTTTCAAAATCCCACTCCCCCTAGATTATAATAGACACTTTCTTACTACTCTTTCCCGGTTTTTTGCCGAACCAAAAGGCGGATAGGCGAACCTTCGAAACCAAAATTCTCCCGCAATACATTCTCCAGGTAACGTAGATAAGAGAAATGTACCATTTTGGGTTGATTAGAGAAAAATACAAAGGTAGGCGGAGCCGTACGTACTTGAGTAGCGTAATATATTTTAACTTTTTTTCCTCCCCCACCCGGTAAGGGATTAAGCATAGTAGCTTCATTGACCACCCGGTTTAGTTCGGACGTAGTTATCCGCCGGTTATGCTGTTCAGCCACAAAATAGACCAGCTCTAATACCTGGAATATCCGTTTTTTGGTCAGGGCGGAAATATACATTATCGGTGCGTAGGCTAAGAATTTTAGGTCTTCCCGGATATCTTTATCAAACTTATTCATGGTTTGCCCGTCTTTTTCTACCAAATCCCATTTGTTGACTACAATAATATTAGCCCGCCCAGCCTCATGGACATAGCCAGCAATCCTTTGGTCTTGTTCACTCACCCCTTCAGTAGCATCCAGCATAGTTAAGACTACATCTGCCCTCTCTATACTTTTTAAGGCTCTAATTACACTGTATTTTTCAGTTGCCTCTTTAATACGGGATTTTCTTCTGATACCAGCTGTATCAATTAGAATATAATCAATATTATTATAACGGAAAGGGGTATCAATAGCATCACGAGTAGTACCCGGAATATCGCTTACAATAACCCTTTGCTCACCCAGTAATGCATTTACCAATGATGACTTCCCCACATTAGGTCGCCCTACAATAGCTAGTTTAATGGCATTGTCGTCTTCTTCATATTCTTTGGGGGGAGCAAATTTGGCAATCACCTGATCCAACAGGTCATTAGTATTCAACCCATGCATAGCTGATATCGGAATAGGGTCACCTAACCCCAGTTGATAAAATTCATAATAATCAAGCTGGCGGTCAAAGTTTTCCACCTTATTGGCTGCCAGGACTACGGGCTTACCAGACCTGCGCAGGAGATCAGCTACCTGTTCATCTTCCGTACTCAATCCCTCACGAGCATCAAGTACGAAGACAATAACATCAGCTTCCTCTATGGCAATTTCTACCTGTAATTTGATTTCACGGGCAAAAATATCGCCTTCTTCAAAACGCAGGCCACCAGTATCAATTATAATAAATTCTCGCCCAGCCCAGTCTGTATTATCATAGAGCCGGTCCCGGGTAACTCCGGGAATATCCTCTACAATAGCTTTTCTTTTTCCAATTAAGTGATTAAATAAGGTGGATTTACCCACATTGGGCCGACCCACTATAGCCACTACAGGTTTCGCCATGGACTATTCCTCCAATACGGAAGCTTTAGCTTTCGCTTTCCTTAAATATAAAAAGTTCAGTGTTTTTTCATAGTATTTCAGTGTCCTTCAGTGTCAAAAAAACCCAAAACTGCTTTTACCAGGGACCGGGCACTGCCATTGACAGTCTGTATATGTGCCCCGCTCCTCTGGCGCAATTCTTCCAAGCTAACATTGTCCAATAAAATATCGTCGCCTTCTTTAAATATTACCTCTGGTATAATTACCCGCTGCCCCTGATATTTATTCTCCATTGCCTGCAATATATCCTTGCCGGTTAAAAGGCCGGTTACACTTACATTGCCTCCAAAATAGTGATTTTCCACCGGCAGCAGGTGTACGGTCAAACCCTTAATAAGATTCAACCGGTTTACTACCGGGTTAAGTACCATCATAGCTGATACGCCCGTTATAATAAATACTTCCCGTTTCTTAATCTGCTCAGGCAAGGATTTTTCCAGCTCTAAAAATTCGTCTAGAAATATTCGCGCCAGGCCAATGCCATTTTCAATCTGGCAGTAATCATCATAGTATTCAGCTGCTGGGAAATCCACTTTTGCCTTAATAAAAAATTCATCGGCCAGGTAGACAAAACCCTTTTGGAAACGTTTACGGTATTCTACCTGGTAGTCATTTATCATCTCTATATATTTTAGGCTTTGCTCCGGGGTAATAGTTTGGAGTTGGGGTAATTTTAAGCGATGACCAGTAAGACCAACCGGGACAATACCGACCGACTGCACCGAAGGGTAATAAGAAGATAGTTCTTCTATACTCTGTTTAAGAATTTCACCATCATTAATCCCCGGGCATAAGACTATTTGGGTATGAATTTCAATACCAGCATCCAGTAATCGCTTTAAATCCTGACGAATGCTTGCTGCCCGCTTACTCCCCAGTATCTGTACGCGGAGCTCTGGTTCCATACAATGAACTGAAACATAGAGTGGACTTAGATGCATGTCAATTATTTTGCGCCAGTCTTCTTCCTTCAGATTGGTCAGGGTAATAAAATTTCCGTAAAGAAATGAATAACGATAATCATCGTCTTTTATGTACAAGGTCTTTCTCATTCCCCTGGGAAGCTGGTGTACAAAACAAAATAAACAACGATTTTGGCAAGTTTTCATTTTGTCAAAAATTACATCATTGAAAAGCAGGCCCAGTTCTTCATCCCAATCTTTATTTATTTCCAGCAACCATAGCTCTCCATCAGTTTTTTGAAGCTCTAGTTCTATATAGTCATCATGGGAATAAAACTGGTAATCTATAATGTCCTGTATCTCCTGGCCATTAATACACAGCAGAATATCGCCGACTTCTATCGCCATTTCGTCAGCAATGCTGCCCGGGACTATGCCTATAATTGGAGCACTCACGGCTTAACCTCCTGCTGGATAACACTCCTAAACATTATCCAATAAAAGCCCTTGCACCGCAAGCCACTCTACTTTCGCTACTATTTCTTAACTTCGTGGTTCGTAGCGGAAGCTTCACCCTGGACGGGTACACGGCAGCTTTCGCTTTCCTTGAAAAATATAATAAAATTCAGTGCTTTTCATAAAATTTCAGTATCCTTCAGTGTCTAATTATCTAATATCCTGGTAAATTGATTTTAATTGGCTTTTAAGTATCAGAGCCGGAATTAATTTATGCCATAAGCGACCGCCTAGTGGTGCTGGGATGCGGTTTAACAGTACAAATAGTTTTTCACCTTTGACTGAAACCGGTTTTACTACCAAATCGTTAGCAGAACGACCTAAAACAGTTCTTAAATCCTTAATTGATTTTTTTGCCATTTCCACATCGCTACCTGCCCCCAGGCAATATACCTGGTTACCCTCTTCATCCTCTCCGACATAAATAGGAAAACCGCTGGCCTCCAAAGCTACATTAGCAAAATCCGGTATAGAATTAAAATCTGCAACCGGTTTTTTTAAGTAGATATTGGCTGCTATCAGGGCATGATGAACTCCACTTGTACCTAGAAATAAAATATTCATTAGCTATACCATCTGCAGAGCCCGCAGGCGTGTAATCTCCACCAGATTGACTAATTCTAAAAATGCTTTTCTACTGCCCCGAACTACTACCGGCCGCCCTAACGATACTAATCCCATTTTTCTGGAACTAAAACCACCCAGTTTCATAAAGGTATTAACCCGATTCATGCAATTCACCACCAACAGTTGCTCCTCCTCTCCCAGAATTTTGGCTACTCCTTGGAGCAAGCGAGAGTAGCGGTCTCCCATATTCTTTTTTCCTAACACATAAACTTCATTATTATATTCGTCCTTACCCATAAACCGAATAGAGCCAAAATCAGCATTAGTAGTTTTGTCAAAATAGGGTACAGCCAAAAGTTCGGTTTCATTGGGTATGCGGTCTTTAGACAGCAGGCCTAAATGAAGTGCTGCTGCCATTACCGACGAATGCGAACCCCCGTAGCAATGGTAAATGATTTTAATAATACCACCCCCAGGTTTAAATGACGCGGACCACGCGGATTAGTAAGGATTTACGCGGATTTTTTAGACGCAGGAGGACGCTGATTTGATTTATATAAACGCGGACCACGGTCACATCTCACCCCTCACGCCTCACTTACCAATTAATGTCGACAGATGAAGTAGAGGCCGTTTTCCAGGTCGTGGACTATTCCGCCTAAAATACGGGCCAGTAGAAGGCTGACTTTTTCCTGCTCCTTTTGGTTAGCGGCCAGGATTATCGGACAACTACCGGGAAGAACTTTATTGGCATCAGTTGTTACTATAGCCAGTATAAAATTTGATATGGAATTATCCATCTAATCAGCCGCCTTCCTGCCAAAATAACTCTTGAGGGTAGTCCCCCGGGCTGATTCTAATACTGGGACTTTTCTTATTATCTCCATAAAATAATCCAGGTCAGGTTCGTTAGCTACTATAAAAAATGCTAAATACCCTTTTTCCGGATTCTTCCGAGCTACCGGCATTAGTTCAGTCTCGTTGATTTCTACTTTACTACCTAGTATGGATACCACATCGTGAATAATGGCCATACGCTGCCCGGGTGCATCCAGGGTTAGGCGGGCGTTGTCATCTTTTGGCTTAATCAGTACTCCCATGCCTTCCTTAAGTATTTTTTCCCGGGTTTGCGGTAGTCCTACATTCATTATTACCACATCATTAACCTTTAGTAATGAACCTTCAAAATGAACTTCAGCAGCCACTACTTCGGCTATATTACCAATATAGGAACCATTCATAAGCCGCAAAGAAATAATAATTAAAACAACGGCCACTACCACGGCGTATTCCCAACCTAACCAGTAAGTAGCAGCGCTGGTAAACAGTGCAGTCATTATTACCAGATAGTTGCGAGCCTCAAATACCCGGGCGATGCCTTCGATGTAGTCGCTACCACGGCGAATAATCTTGGTTTCTTCCAGATGGCTTAAGCTCTCCCTTTCCATGTTGCGTACATCTCGAAATTGTTGAGCTGCCAGTACCAAAAAAGTTACCGCTACATAATCAGGCTTAGCTATAGCTGGTATGGCTACTGCTCCCAGACTGGCCGCAATAAATCCTAAAGCCAGATGAGTTAATTGACCGTGAGGATAAGTGGGATAGTGACGGTAGTCACTACGCAGCATCAGCCACCGGGCTACAAACCCTGCCACTATCCCTGCTAATATAGCTAAACCGTATTTGGCCATTTTTATTTATTGGTACTGCGATTCAGCAAGTAGAAACCACCGGCAGCAGTAGCAACTACTACCAAAATGATTAATATGGTCGTAGCTGCCCCCTGATTCTGAGTAGAAAGGGGCTTGGCAGCAGGGGGAGCTTTATCGGTATTAACAGCATTAACACCTAATACCGGTGGTAAGGTATTGGCAAAAATCATTACCCCTTCGATGGCATCACTTTTCTTATTGGTGTGGGCCCCAACTTCAATTAGCATGGCTCTGGGGCTAAGATCCTGATTGAAATCTCCTTTACCGATAAATATACCATTGGAAAGGCCAGGGGTTTTCTTATCCATAGCCGCTTTTATGCGTTTAGCAAACTCCAAATTTGTTTTCATATTAGGGTTTTGGCTTCCTACCACCAGTTTTACTTTAGTTGCTTCGGTTCCTTTAACCTGAGTACTATACTGTTCGGCGGGGACAGCATCCCGGTGTACATCAAGAATTACATCGGGACTTTGTTTTAAGAGACTGGCCGCAGTTTTACGTGAACGGCTGTATGCATTAATATCATGAGGATTATGATTATTGTGGTTGTATTGTACATCCAAACCTAGTTCTTGCAGGCGCTTGCTTAGAGCCTGGCCTACATCATAAATACCACCTTTACCATTTACGCTCTCGGCACCGTCACCAGGTACATAGGATTCATCGCTATGGGTATGATAAATAGCTACGGTAGGCGTTTTTTTCGTTGCTGCCGGAGTTAACCGGTCCCCACTATAGCCCAGGGTATCGTTACGGGTGTTATCATTAATAACCGGCATCTTTTCTTTACCCTGGTAAACACAGCAAGCGGTATTACCAGTAATGTCTACTACCCGATAGCGCGAATTATCAGCACTAATGTATTCATCACCTTTATGCACTTTCATTCCAGTCAAATGAATGATGTTACTATTTTCATCTATAAGGGTAAAGTATTGCCCCCGAGGCATTTCGCTATGAGCCATAGCGCTTCCTCCAACGGCAAAGACAAAAACCATCATTGCAGTTAAGAGAAAACAACGTTTAATCATTGCTATCACTCCTATCCTGGTCTTCTTTTTGTTCATCCCCATCGTCTGTCTCTACTGGTTTACGAGCCGGTTCAGGTTCTTGTAAGTTTTTTATCAGTTCTTCCGGCCGGCCTTCAGTTTTGGGTCCACCCTGTATTCTTTCCAAGGTTTCCCCAACTAGTTCCGCCAGGAGAACTGCCAATATTCCAGACAGGATAAGAGCATCGAAGGCACCAGCTCCGCCAATGTGTACGATACCGGCCTGACCTGCACGTACTAAATAAAAATACTGACCGATGTCTAAAGTCAGAACTCCTATTACTGCCGCAAAGAAAGCTCCCCGTCGGGACCTCCCCGCCAGGTAACCTACGATACCAGCTACGATAGGATAAATATAGAGGGGATCAATAAACATGTTTTCGGGTTCAGCACCCAGAAAACGACCAGCCAGGAATAATGCCAGGGCAGTAACTCCAGCAGCAACAATAGCCCGGATTTTCTCATAGCTGGTACCTGCCCCCAGTAACACATAACCAGCTAAACCGACTGCTATTAGACCTCCTAGATTAACAGTAATCCTGGGACCCAGGGGAATATCAATAAAACTACCAATAATGATTGCAGCTATAACTGCCAGGGCTGCTTTGTCGGAAAGTCGCAACCGGTCTAAGACCCGGTGAGCCACTCCAAAATATATAAGTATGGAAATGACTACCAGGGCTATTAGCCCAAAGGGGAAATTAGCCATGCTTTTCATCCTTTCTTAAATCGTTATGTCTGCAGATATTTTTCCCCTTTGTTATAAGATTATGTGCAAAACCGCCACCTTTAAAGGTGGCGGTTTGAATTCTTAATTTTTAATTCTTAATTGATTTAACGTTTTGCCCATTGGGTGGGGTCGACGTTACGGGCTCTTAGCCATTCGGCGGTGGGACCTAGAATTATAACCGGCTTTTCTATCAGGGTTTTCGTATTATTAGCTCCACACATCAAAAAAACAGCCCGCAGGCGGTATAGAAAGTCGTTTAGCCAACTATCCAGTCCATCCGCTCCTTGATGTAATAAGATTCTTAGCAATGAACCGGCTATTCCAACCATATCAGCACCTAAAGCCAATGCCTTGGCTGCGTCAAGTGCAGACCTTATTCCCCCGGAAGCAATAACTTTTACTGGCAAATTGCCGGATAAAGTTTCTAACAAGCTTACTGCCGTAGGAATTCCCCAGCTGTTTAACTCGCCTTGAAAAGCTCCCCCCCGTTTATCTTCAATGGCTATAAAGTTGGTGCCTCCCTGTCCCCCGGTATCAAATATTCGTACCCCGGCATCGTATAAAAGTTTTACACTTTCCCGCGAAAAACCAAATCCAACTTCTTTGGCAATTACTGGCACCGAGCAAATTTCTACGATACGTGCAACTTGTTCAATAATACCTTTAAACTGACGGTCCCCTTCCGGCATAGCCAGTTCCTGGGGTACATTAAAGTGTAACTGTAAGGCATCTGCATTTATCATATCTACGGCAGCTTGAGCATTGTCACTGCTGGCAGCAGCACTGAGGTTAGCAATAATAATTCCATCGGGATTTTGTTCCCGAACTACGGTAAAGCTTTCTTCCCAAACTGAATCCTCCAGGGCTATAGTCTGTGAACCTACCGCCATAGCCAGTCCATGTTTTTGGCAGAGTCCAGCTAAAACCCGGTTAATATCACGGGCCGGTTCACTTCCACCAGTAATAGCATTAACTATCAAGGGAAATCCCAGTTCTTTTCCCCAAACCTTAAACCTTAAATCTACGTCTTCCAGGTTAAGCTCGGGAACGGAGCAGTTTAACAACCGTATGTCCTCAAATCCCGTGGATATAGGACCATCAGGAGTCTCACCGGCTATGTAAATATGCTCTATCTTACGCTGGCCTCTTATTATAATAACCTCCCTGCTATCTTTTGGGCTTCGACCAAAGCCTTGGGGTCATTAACATTAAAAAACATTTCCCTAATATTGCCAAACCTCTGCAGCTCATCTTCTTTTAATACCAATGCATTTAGTTCACTGAATATGAGGGTAAGTTTCAGTTTATCGTGTTCAAGGCATTCGGTAAAAACCGGCAGGCAGGTTCGATTATAGACTGCTGCCAAGGGTTGTAAATAAGATGCTATTTCTGGGACTACACTATCATAGTTGTTAATTTTACCTACCATGTAGTCTATCAGTTCTGTATTTATAAAAGGCATATCACATCCCAAAATAAACATCTGGTCATAACTGGCATTTACCAGCGCTGAATGTATCCCTCCTACCGGTCCCAAATATGGATAAATATCCTGGTAAATCGGTAAGCCAAAGCTGGTAAAAAGGTGGGGCTCATTGCTAATAATAATTATTTCTTGAAAAATAGGCTGTAATTTCTCAATTATTATCTGGATAACTGGCTTACCACCTACTTCGGCAAAAGCTTTATTAAACTTCATGCGGGAACTTCTGCCACCAGCCATAATTACTCCGCTAATCTGCACACTTACACCTCGCAGTAAAAAAAAAGGCTGCCTACGGCAGCCTAGAACTTCTTAAAGCACTCACTGTTCATTGCACTGCAACCCTGACAACTGGCGGGAAGCGTTTTGGGGCCTCCTCCGGCGGTATTAAACAAAGATAATAACTGCTTAACATCCCCAGAATTGCATTCTGGACACTTCACTTTATCTTTATCAGCATTAGAAATCATAACATCAAAATTATGGCCGCATTGCTGACAAAGAAAATCAAAAATAGGCATGTTATCACCCCGTTTTCTTCTATAATAACAGAATTATTTCTTAACACGCCAGGCTCTATTAGAAGTCTTCATCATCTTCCTGTTCATCCAAGTATTGCTGAACTTCATAGGCTTCCTCTTCTTCTTGAGCCTGTCGAATAGATAATCCGATTCTTTTCTGTTCAGGGTCAATACTAATAATCTTGATTTTAATCCTTTCATTAACCGTTACCACATCTTCTGGTTTCTCCACCCGGTAATCGGCCATCTGGGATATATGAACCAGACCATCCACTCCCGGATCCAGTTCTACAAAAGCTCCGAATGGAGCAATCCTAACTACTGTCCCTTCCACAATATCGCCTTCGCTGTATTTTTCCTCGGCAATTTCCCAGGGGCTCTTAAGTAGTTTTTTACGGCTCAAGGAAACCCGTTCTCTTTCCCGGTCCAAGGCTAAAATATATACATCGAGTTCGTCACCTTCATTTAGTATGTCAGAGGGATGTTCTACCCGGCGATGTTCCATTTCAGATACATGCAATAACCCTTCGAAACCGCCCAGGTCAATAAAGGCTCCGTAATCAACAATACGTTTCACTCTACCCGGACGAGTCTGACCCTCTTCAACAGTTTCCCAGAACTCTTTTTTCAAGCGTCTTTTCTCTTCCGCCACCAGTTCCTTTCGGGAAATAACCACCTGGGAGCCACGTCTCTTATTGCGATTAAATTCAATAATCTTAAACTGCAGGTTCCTACCAATATACTGTTCCAAATCTCTGACATAACCATCCTCAACGTGAGATGCAGGGAGGAATGCTGTCATGCCTACATCTACCAATAAACCGCCTTTTACAGTTCCGGTTACGGTTCCTTCAATAATGGAATCAGCATTAAAGTCTTCTTCCAGTTTGTTTAATATTTTTTGATTATCTACCTTTTTCTTAGAAAGTAATGTGGTACCGTCATCATCCCACTTGACAACCATAACCTCAATTTCATCACCTACATTGACAAGGTCTTTGCAAGATTCAATATCTTTTAAAGACATTTCCCGTAGTGGAATTATTCCCTCTGATTTCCCCCCTACGTCAACCATTACCTCGTCATCCTGAACCTGAATAACAGTTCCCTTTATAATATCTCCCCGACTGGGAGTTTCAAAGTCTGCCATCTCAGCTTCCATCTTGGCGAATAATTCCTCGGTGCTACCAGACTCGTCTTTAGCAGGTGACTCGCTAACTGCTTCCTCTTCAGCAGCTGACTCGCTAACTGCCTCCTCTTCAGCAGCTGGTTCACTAACTGCTTCCTCCTCTTCAGCAACTGGTTCGCTAGTAGCTTCCTCTTCGCTAATTGGTTGGTCAACAGTTTCCGCTGCCCCAACTGCTGCGTCGGTAGTTTCCTCCTCGCCACTAATATTTTGTTCGTTAATGGCCTCCTGTTCCGGTTCCTGCTGACTCTTTTCTTCGAACTCTGTCATCCTATCCAATACCTCCTTAATTATCCAGTCTGGAGTTGATGCTCCTGCAGTAATTGCTACCGTGGAAACTTCCTGTAAACAATCAATCGGGATTTCAGATGCATCCCTGATTTGCAGGGTTTTAACTCCAGTGTTTTGACACTCCCTGGCAAGAGTGGCTGTATTTGAACTTTTCGGATCCCCCAGGACTAGAATCAGGTCTGCCCCTGAGCTTATTTCACGAGCAGCCTGCTGCCTTTTTCGGGTCGCCGAACATATGGTGTTAAATACTCTAATTTCTTTCGCAAGTGGCAATATTGCTTTAACTATGGCATAAAATTCCTCGTTATCTTTGGTAGTCTGCGAAACTACGCCGAGCTTATTCACGACCTGCAGTTGACAGGCTTCCTCTATACTGGCGATTACTTGGGCCTGGTGATTACACCATCCTATAATTGCCTGTACTTCCGGATGATTGGCATCTCCAAAAACTACTATTTCATATCCTTCACCTCGTAATGATGCTACTATTTCATGAACTCGTTTAACCAGAGGGCATGTAGCATCTTTGATCCCCAAACCTCTCTCTCGCGCCTGTTCAATAATCTCAGGTGGTACACCGTGTGATCTGATAATAACACCAGCGTCCTCACTTACCTGAATCTCTTCCAGCCGGTTTATTGGAATTATGCCTTTTTCTTTTAATCTGTCTACCACTGCATCATTGTGTACTAGAGGCCCCAGACTATACCATCTGCCCCCCTCTTCTGCTGCTTCTTCGGCTATTTTTACAGCCCTCCTGACTCCAGCACAAAAACCAGCATTCCGCGCAAGCCGTGTTTGCAAAATTTTACACCCCACCAAATACTAAGTATTTATTTCGTATTAATATATATAAATC
>DUMX01000213.1 GCA_012839665.1 Gelria sp. | reverse complement strand
TATCCACCTGTTTCCACCGAGCAAAATCACGGGCAGCGGGGGGCAGTATATGAAAACGACATAAGTTTTGATTTTACTGGTCAGCCCAACAGTTTAAACTCTGTTTCTTTGCAGTCCTTAAGTCGGAGAACAGAAGAGGAGCAGTTAGCTGAGGAGGGATTCAGGATTATTGGCCAGTGTTTGAATTCTTACATACTGCTAGAAATGAAACAGGCTCTTTACCTGGTCGATCAGCATGCTGCCCACGAGCGCATTATGTATAATCGGCTGCAAGAAATGTATGGTAGTGGAGAGGAAGTAACTCAACTACTTGCAGTTCCGCTGGCTCTGGAGCTTTCTTCTCAACAAATAAATGATATAGAAAAGCATAATGATTTTTTTGCAGAGCTGGGTTTTGAGCTGGATGTTATTTCTCCTGATACTGCTCTAATAAGAGCAACTCCGGGCGGAGTTTCCGGGCAGGAACTGGGGTTGGTTAGTGAACTTATAGAACTATGGCAGGATAATACCATACCAGATATCAAAGAAGAATCAGTTAAAATCTTGGCTTGTAAAAAAGCTGTAAAGGCCGGGGAAGAATTATACTTGCAGGAAATGGAAAGAATTATAACAGAGCTGTTAAATAGCGAAAACTATAGGAATTGCCCCCATGGTCGTCCGACAATGATTAAAATGAGCCAGGCCGAACTTGACCGTTTATTTAAAAGGTAAGGAAGAAAAATGGGATGATGTTCTACCCTATGGGTGTTACAAATAAGGTTGCCACATCAAAAAAACATTTTTGGCAAGGAACAAGAGGATGGGAAATGCATATAATTGCTACTACTTCTCGATCAGGTTTAAATAATGATACAGGATTTCAGGAATTTTTAGCTGAGAGCGGTTTCCCTTTTGTTCCGAGGAATAGACGCAGTTTGGAGATTTTGTTGCAGGAAAATCAGGCTGACGGGGTAGTAATCTGGCATAACGAAGGACCAGTACTATTCAATGGACAGGATAAATTCTTTTTTCACCCCAGTATGGCTAAAAACCGCCTATCCGCCTATCGTAAACACGGTACTAAGGACCCTTTTATTAACGCTTGTCAGCTTGAAGATGGAGATAGCTTACTAGATTGTACTCTGGGACTAGGGGCTGATGCTATTGTAGCTTCGTATTTTACACCCCGCGGTTTAGTCATGGGACTGGAATCTTCTCCGGTCATTGCTCTGGTAGTGAAATGGGGTATGGGGCTATATAACTCGCAGTTAAAATGGTTAGATGAAGCTATAAAAAGAATTAAAGTAGTTAATAGTGAGCATTATGAGTTTTTATCCGGCCTGGCTGATAATAGTTTTGATATAGTGTATTTTGACCCTATGTTTCGGCAAGCGCTGTTAAAAAGCCAGGCTATATCGCCATTACGTAGCTTGGCCAATCCTCTTCCCCTTGATTTACGAGCAATAGAGCAAGCCTGTCGGGTAGCTCGAAAGCGAGTGGTGATTAAGGAAAGGGCTGCAGGTACTGAACTGCAACGATTAGGTTGCTCAACCATCATCAGTGGAAAACACCGTAAAATCGCCTTTGGCATAATCCGGGTGGGGGAATAAGACGAATTAAGAATTGAGAATTATCGTTGAAATACTCCGTATTTCTCTTTATTTTAATCCTCCGCGTCAATTAAAATCGTTTCTGGAGTTGATTTTTTGAATAAATTAGCAGCTATCGTTGGGCCGACAGCAGTAGGGAAAACCAGAATAGCCGTTGAGGTGGCGAAAAGGCTTAATGCCGAGATTATTTCCTGTGATTCTATGCAGGTTTATCGGGGGCTGGATATTGGTACGGCCAAGGTTAGTCCTACGGAACAAAACGGCATAGTACACCACTTGATTGACGTGGTAGAGCCGGATGAGGAATATAGTGTGGCCCGGTTTCAGGAGCAGGCTAAAAATACAATCAGGGAATTAAATAGCAGAAATAAAATACCCCTCTTGGTTGGCGGTACTGGTCTCTATTACCAGGCTGTGGTTGATGATTATACTTTCTATCCCCTGGAATCACATCAAAGAATACGCCGAGAATGGAATAATATAATAAATGAAAAGGGATTGGAATATGCTTATAATTATTTACAGTCTATTGACCCGGATTATGCGGTTGTCATCAGTGCTAATGATCAGAAACGTATAGTACGGGCTATTGAAGTCTACCAATTAACTGGTAGACCTTTTTCTTCATTACAATCCAAATCCCAGCAGACCTATAGGCTTGCTGTAATCGGATTATACCTGGAGCGAGAGCAATTATATCACAAAATTAACTTGCGGGTGGAGCAAATGTTAGCCAGCGGTTTAATGAAAGAGGTTAAAGTTTTACGGGATAAGGGGTATAATCTTAATCATAATTCCATGCAGGCCCTGGGTTATAAGCAAATATTTTATTATCTGGAGGGATTTTTAAGTGAAAAGGAAATGATAAATGAGATTAAACGGGAGACCAGGCGCTATGCTAAAAGGCAGCTAACTTGGTTTCGGAAAGACTCTAGAATATATTGGATAAACCCCGGAGAATATACTAATGAATCTTTATTAATAGAAAAAATTTCATCATATATTGAAGGAAGATTATTAGCGGTGTAGAATTTACTTAAATAGCTGCCACATTTTATTGAATGGGAGGTCATAATTTTAATGAGCAAGAATCAGATAAATCTTCAGGATGCTTTTCTTAATCAACTCAGAAAGGAGAAAACGCCCGTAACCATTTTCCTGGTAAACGGGTTTCAAATAAAAGGTATCGTAAGAGGTTTTGATAATTTTACAGTTGTTGTTGAGCTCGAACAGAGGCAGCAGTTGATCTATAAACATGCCATTTCTACAATAGCACCTTTAAAACCTGTAGCATTGCTTAATCTTAATCCCCAAAGTAACGATGATTAATTTTAGATAACTGGTTTTTGTATCATAGAAAAATCACCACTTTTGTCTGTTTATCATATAATAAGCCAGAACAGATGGGAGTGGTTATTTTATGCAGATTTCTATGCGTTTTACATCCCCGGAATATAGTCGTAATACAATTGAAACCCATACAAAACCTGCAGTATTACCAGGTACTGACGCCTTTAGAGAGCTAGAGACACTAATTGGTTTGCAGGAAGTGAAAAGAACCCTGGCCGAAGTAGCAGCCTTTACACTAATTCAGGAAAAGCGCCGCCAGCAACAACTAAAGGCTGATGCCACCATGCTACACATGGTGTTTAAGGGCAACCCTGGAACCGGAAAGACTACGGTAGCCCGTATTCTGGGCCGTGTATTTAATGAAATTGGGGTATTAAGTAAAGGTCACCTGGTGGAAGCGGAGCGGGCTGAT
>DUMX01000212.1 GCA_012839665.1 Gelria sp. | reverse complement strand
CTAACAAGAAACTTAACGTGGCCATAGCCGGAGTCTTAGGCCTAATGATTGCAGTATTTGGCGTTTTCCTGGCCGAATACCTGAAAAACGACGAACAGGAAGCCAAATACTGCAATCATTAGGCCTAAGACTCCGGCTATGGCCACGTTAAGTTTCTTGTTAGGTTTTACCGGGTGTTCGGGTATGGTGGCAGTAGATAGCATAACTATCATATCTTCCACTGAGGTGAAGGATTGTACCACTTTCATTTCGAAGATTTTTGAATTTAAGGAGTTTAGTATATCTTCCCTCCGTTCAACCTCGTGTTGCAGCTTTCTTATTTCTATTTCTTTTTCTATCGTATCCATAGCTACATTACCCGACTCAAATTCTTTAAGTTGGGTAAAAGCATCCTCCGCCTTAACCTGAGCTGCGGCTTGCTGTTTTTCCAGGTTTTTTAGCAACCCGTTCATTTTTTGGTCATTAAGATTCTTCATGTAAGCGGCAGTTTGGTTAACCAGAGTGTTAGAAATCTGTGCAGCTAGAGCAGGATCGGTATGAGATACCGTCACCTCACTAACATCACCCATGTCTTTTTTAGACTCTATCCTAATCTGTCCTTTGAGTTTAGCAGGCGTAGTTTTTAAATCAAGTTCTTTTATGGTACACCAGAGAATATGGTTACTGGTTAATAACGCAGTATAGCGACTTACATCTACCTGGGTCAGCTTAATTATGCTGTCCAGACTGTCAGATATCTTTTTACTGTCGGTAATGCGGTCGAAATCATCGCCAGTTACCAGATAGGATATGTTATTCTGATTGGCCAGGGTAGATGCGGAGGCCGGGGCTACCATAGCGGTAGCTTCATAAACCGGGTCTATGAAAAACAGGCTTACTATGCCGCTTAGGAACATGCAGATAAGGGTTACGCTGATTATGGTGTATTTCCATTTGCCTAATGTGCGGAATATGTCGCGCAGGTCGATTTCATCGTAGTCGTAGTTATATCCCGGCTGGTTGTTAAGCTGATTCATTTTACACCTCTAGTTTAGTTTTTATTGTGTGCCTGGTTCAAGCGGTTACACAATTAGGTATAATTCTAGAAGGTATTCCTTTTTTCCTGCTAATTTGAGGAAATTAAAATTTTTGCCATACCCACAGGGCACACAATGCTCCCTGCGGTCGCTATTAAGGGGGCTGAAGGACACTGAAATTTTTATGAAAAACACTGAATTTTATTATATTTTTAAAGGGAAACGAAGTTTCCCCTATTCGCAGTACCTATACAACCATTTTCATCGGTGGTTGTGTCCTCGGGGCATGGGGGGTTAATAAGAAAATAGAATTTTTAACGGACACAGATAACACAGATTATACCAACAGGTATAATAGTATTCCCCTCGGACTTATTATGTATATTTTCCATAAATTCCAGTAAAGATATAGTAACTCCTATGAAAGGTGTAACAGCATGAACGATAATAACAGTAACTCCGCTCGCGGCCTGATTGGTTACGCTAAGCTTTAATGGAACCGCAATATATCTCTAAATTATGTTTATGTGCTATGGGGAAGTAAGCCACCGTAAAAGCCCGGTATATAAGGGTTGTAAAATCAGAGCTGAATTGAATTCTGGGCATAGCATCCGAAGAATTAAGTTTCAAGTGTAAACTTTTTATTGCAGCCTAAAAATAAGGTTTCAGTTTAAAACTTAGGCCATACAAATCCACATAATAGTAAATAAAGGTTTAATTCGGTAATTTTATGATGCATGCAGTATTCGGCGCCAGGCAGGATATTGACTGCTATATTATGTTCTTGCAGGGTTTGGTTTAATGCTGCTACGGCTGCCAGGATTTCATTTCTATCGTTGTCAAAAACCCCCTGTAAAACATGGGGGGTGGCAACTATAGTATGTATTCCGTCTTTTAGGCCAACCGCAGCCATGGCCAGTGATTCCGTAAAGTCACCGGAACCATCATCCAGGCCAGGAAGGATGTGAGCATGTAAATCAATCAATTTACTCTTCTCCCCATTCAGAATCAAGACTATGGTACTATATACCAATAATAGATTATTAATGTAATTTGTCTGCCCTATTTAACATAATAACGCAATTTATGACAAATAGAAAGTGTTTGCCGACACAAAACATTTTTTTTGCCGGGCAGGAAAGTTAGCAGCTGCAGGCGTATAAATAATAATAGATAAAGGAGGCTAATCGTATGCAAAAAAAAGCCCGATGGTTTGTCGCTCTGGGAACTGTACTTATTTTGCTGGTGACTGCAGGTATTTATATTAATTACAAGATGAATCAGATAGTAAAAATTATTAACCGCCCCGGGATATTGTTCAGTGATACCAGTCCATCTACACCGGTTCCGGATACAGGTGCCGAGGATAGTGGAGCAGAAAGCGAAAGTCCGGGGATAATTACACCGGGACCGGCAACGACAGATGGGATCAGGCCTCTGCCCCAAAAGCAGTCTCCTTCTTCTCCTGATAAGCTGGATCAGGATGATATAGTTAAAGGAGTACAGCAAAAGGTTACCAAACCTATCGAGAAGAAGGATTTGTTTAAGGCGGGGTTGATTATTATCCGCCGCTTAAACTGGTCAGAAATAGAGTATATGTACGATGTGGGCACCAAGGATTCCATAACCAGAGCAGACCTTAAGGAGGTACACCGGATTTTGCGCCTGCGCCTGAGTAGCGATGAGATTCAGGTAATGCAGGACCTGGGGCGCAAGTACGGTAAGAATCTGGATTTTTTAAGTGCCAAGACATTGTAGAGAATAAGGTAATAGGCCCTTGGGATAAACGCAATAAGTCCGGTGCCGGGCACCGGACTTGTTTGTTTTACAGCATTTTGGCTATCATGCAGGCGGCTTCGGCGCGGGTAGCGGAACTGAGCGGGTCGAAAGTATTATTGTCCCGGCCACTTATAATGCCTGCTTTTACTGCAGCGGCAACATAAGGCCGAGCCCATTCCGGTACCCGGGCAGCATCGCTAAAATCAAGGCTGGCTCCCTGGTCAATCTGAGCCTTATTGGCTTTGGCAATCATTACCGCCATTTCGGCGCGGGTGATATTCTTGTGGGGACCAAAACTGCCATCTTCATAACCATTTATAATACCGGCTTTTTGTGCAGCTGCAATGGCCACACGGGCCCAATCCGGTATGTTTTTCTGGTCACTGAAACTCAGCCGGGCCTGCTCATTTAAGGGCAGATTCATGGCTACAGCAATCACCTGAGCAAATTCAGCCCGGGTAATATTCTTATCCGGCTGGAAACTACCATTCGGATATCCTGACATAATCCGTTACGGTACTATAGTTACCCCCATCCGGAGAGGCTACAGGCGCAACCAGTACCGGGTAACTACCCTGGATATTACCTGCTTCTACCGTCACGTTAGAAATCTGCTGCCCCATTTCATCATATATTTCCACCTCCAGGGGTGTTAACAAACTGTTTCCTTCTTCCAGCAGGCGAAAATATAGGGTACAAAGCCGGACCGGCTCAATTACCGCCGGCTCGGTTCCGGCAGCAGCTACCAATAGCCGGCCGTTGGTATCCATATTTATTTCCGGATAGCCCCCCAGGCCGCCGGATTCAAAAACCGGGTTTCCCTCCCCGTCAACTACCGGAGTTATTAAGGCCGGGTCATAATTTAGAACAAAACTATAGCCCGCCGCCGGACCGGGATTAATCAGGTTTACATCAACTGCAACCTCGCTGTTTACCAGCCCGCTCCCGGATTGAACCTGAAGATGAGGCGGGTAGTAGGGAAAGCTGCTAAACAGGTGCATATTATAGTTTTCCGAAAATGGCAGCTCTTCCGGCTCCCCGCTGTCCTCAGTTACCTCCTCCGGAAGAGGTGGTTCCGGGGAATCTGGTCCACTGCCGATCGTATCCCCATCAACCGGAGGTTCAGTTTCACCTGTTTCCGGCTCTGATAAAATACTATCTCCTTCCCCAGGGTCGCTACCTGACGGTTCAGTAGTGCTGACCGGATTTGAGGTTTCTTCGGTAATTTGAACCGGCTCCCCGGCCAAAGAAGGGTCTTCAACGGCAGCCGTCGGGATAAGCGGAATTACTATTCCTGCAAGCAGGCATAGCATCAGGCTTAGAGCAAGTATTTTGGCGCTTCCAAGACGGCCAGACAATAACTTCAACAATGGTTTCCCTCCTTTACAATAAAGGTGTAATCCATAGATACATTCGTTTTAAATCATTTTTCCTTTGCCAAATCGTAACCGGGATAACCCGGGGCGGGTAAACCCGCCCCACAGATTCTAGATTTCTACCGGAAACTTATCGATAAGGCGAACTACCCGCTTCAATACCTGAATGGCATCGGTCGGTCCTACTCCGTCTTTATTGCCATCCACATCGGCTAATTCGATTAGCGCCTCAGGCAGGTTGATAATGCCGGCACTATGCCGCAGAATAAGTACAGCATCACCTACATCTACCTTGCCGTTGCCGTTTACATCACCGTAGCCGGTTGCACGTATCGTGCCGTTAATGACTTCAGCGGGAATATCATATTCCCCATGGCTTAGAATAGTCCCATCCACATCATTTAGATAAACTATACAGGTTGCGTCAGCCGGATTGCTGTTGATCTGGAATTTAACCCGGCAGAACTCGGCAAAGTTTATCTGCGCAGGTAGAGGTTGAGTCCAGGCAACAGCAATATAGGCACGGCCGTTCTCATTATCGGTGTTAAAATGAATATCGACATTAGGAATAGTTCCTCGTAAAATTCCATCATCCACTATGGCCGCCACAGCGGGATCATAATCCAGGTTAAACTGTATCCCGGAGACTCCGGTTCCCACCAAATTATCTCCCATAATTGGTACGATAACCTCGCGGCCTGGTAATCCTGCTGCAGTACCAGCTATAACCCGGGGCATTCCTTCGCGTACGACTAACTGAACAGGATGATAGGATACTTTCCCACCATTATCCCGAACTTCAATTTCCAAAGGATATATTCCGGGGTCGGTGAAAGTCCCGGTAATCATTAACTGGCTGGTGTCATTCTCATTGGAATAATATTCAAATCCCGCAGGCCATTGGTATTCAGGCGAAGTTGTGTATATACTCCAGTAATAAGGTGCTTCCCCATCGGTTACATTGATTATGGCCTGGTAAGGTTCGTTTACTATAGCTGTGGGTAAATTATTAGGATTAAGCTCTAAGATTGGTAAGACCCGGAACTGGGCCAGGGCAAATTCGTTTTCTGGATATACATTGGCATGAGATACGGTGATAGTATAGTCGCCGGCCCATATGCCAATTGGTAGTTTAGCGTTAATACAGCCCTCTTCTACGACTACATCATAAGGCTGTAGATCCCAGGGCATATAATTCCAGCAGTTATCAATAAGATTAAAATAAAATAGATTTAGATTTAATGGTTCACCAGCCGGCCAGGCCGTTCCCGTAGTATCAGTTAGGATGAATTGTATGTCATCGCTATAACCTTCCTTAACTGTCGGAGGGTCACCGCTTAACACGTCACCAGCCAGCTGCAGTTTTAGCGGAGGTTCAGCATATAGAAAATCGCCCCAGCCTACCGTCCGCCAGAATTCGGTATTGATTTTACGCTGCAGGGCCAGTTCATATGCTCCAGTTTCCAATTCGGGAAATATGAAACTGATAGCGTCTTCGCTTACCGTCAGCTCCGCCGGTTCTATGGTCTGCTTATACTCCAAGTTATACTGACATGATTCAGGCCCGTAGTAATTCTTCTTTTCAATACATATCCTGAGTTGGTCAGCCTCGCTGACATACCATGTTTCCGGGTCATTTATAGACAGCTGTACGATCTTGTTTTCGACATCAGTATTGAGCCGGTATGGTTCAACCCTTACCCAGGGTGCGTAAATATATAAATCACTCCAACCAACCAAGTTATTTTCCCTGAATATTTTTACCTCCTGATAACCGCAGTCAACGATATCAGGCAGGTTAAATTTAATAACGTCATCTGTTTTAATCAGTTCGCCGTTCGGAATAGTTGCTTCCAAAACACATTTGGAACCTTCGCATCCGGAATCCTTATAGCTGAACAGGCGTATCTCCAGAATGTCGGTAGCATTCCAAATTTCCCACTCATCTTCCTGTAACTCAATCACTGGACCTTCGCGGAAGTAAGCCGGAACTTCTGAAGGTTTAACCTGGAACCGGGGGTAACTAGCAGAGAAGAATGATAGGGCTATGCGCTCTTCTCCTCTGTAAACCCGAACCTGATACCAGCCTTCATCCAGTCCGTCAGGTAGAGTAAAATTAATAATATCATCTTGTACCTGAATATTGTTCGGTGCAGGTATCTCCTTTAATATCGGAATATCCTGTTCCCATTCTTCCTGAAAGATTTCCAGGGTTAATTCATCACCTTGATTCCAGATTGATTCATTCCAGGATTCCTGCAGGCTTAAAACCTGCCCAGAGGAATAAGGCATTATAACCTGATGTGGTTCGATACTCAGCCAGGGTAGCTCCAGGAAATCAATTTTACCAGCAGCAAGGGCTCTGTCCCGCTGCTGGGGTATGCCTTCATATATACCTACGTAATATTCTCCGGAAGGCAGGCTGTCCAGCATCCATGAGCTGAAATTTATCTGGCAGGTGCCTGCGCTGCACGAAGCCTTCTCGGGATAGCTGTACCACCCAGTATCCAGGTTACCCAAAACTGCGTAAGGATTGTTAACCGTAACCCCTGCCGGCAAACTAAACTCGAAATTAAGAAGGTCACCGGCAATAATCTCATTAGGAGTCAGGGTAAACAATGGGGGTAAGGTTATTAAATTATAATGTCTGAAAATTGTTTCTTCATTGCTATCGGTAACTTCAATAATTATGGATAGGAGCCCAGGCTGGCTGGGGGTAAAGCTCAGCACAGCTTTGCTGGTGTCCTGCTCATTTCGAACCAGAGTCATGCCCTGAAACGGGGTTTCCCCTGTAAGTAAGCACCTCAAATTCCCAGGTATACGGAGCAGTGCCATTAGCTACTTCAACCGTGGCCTCGTACAGCTGGTCTACATTGGCCAGAGGTAGTTTTTCAGTAACCAGGCGGAAGAAAGCAGGGTTAACCGAAAATAGTCCGAAAGCTACCGGCGTACTATCCAAGGTGGGCGGAGCATTAAAAATAGCTAAAAGATAATTACCCGGCTCCAATTGCAATTCAGGCCAGGTGGCGAGCCACATGCTATCACTGCCCGAGGCTGGAGTAATTGCAACCGGTGTTACACCGGACACCGGTTGGTACGGGGGTATGTCCTCAACTAACATGGCATAGCGGATATCAGCAGCAGGTATGTTAGTAGGAATATCAAAGGCCAAGGATATCTGCTCTCCTGCAGTTAGAATAGGTGGATTAAGCGGTAGGAAAACCGGTACTACATTAAAACTGCCTATGGCTATGGGCTGTGAACCCTGCACCGGCAGGCCATCGAAAATATGTAGCTCGTAGTTGCCAATTTCATTTATTACTTCATAATCATAAAAATTATAATAAATCTCATCGCCAATGGTCTCAGTACCCAGCAGTACAGGATTTCCAACAGGAACCGGTGATTCGCCAGGCTGCAGTATTTGTCCGTAAGGCTCTGCAGGCATGGAGAACTCCTGCGGGACCGCGAATTTAAAGCTGGGAACAGTTCCTATATTTATATCGCACGGAGAAAGGACCAGATTAATGACGTCCATATTATCCCCCTGCGGGGACTGCCTGGAAGTTACCATATGCAACCCACCGTATTATCCCACCGGAAGAGCCATCTAAAATGGTTAATACATAACTACCTGGCTCAGTAAGCCCCGAGGAGAAACTAGCACGGTACCAATCTTCACCCAGACTCTCCAAATGAACCTCCCCTAAAACAACCTCCGGTGGTACCTGAGCAGAGGGGATCCCAACATAGGCATAAGGAGTATAGTTCAGATTAATTCCTTGCAGGGAGAACTCAAAAGACAATGCAGTGCCAGTATTTACTTGTATAGGTGAAATGTCAATCCTGGTTGACCCAGAGATTTTATCCTCTACCTGAAAAGCAGCTGTAGCCTTAACCTCTGAGTTAACCCAAACCTCAATTGCGTAATTACCTTCGGAAATATTGGCAGGTACATTTATATCAAAAAACAGACTGTTTTCCGTTATCTCAATATTACTGAAACTAACTTCCGTAACAGTTTGGGGCGGGGTACCCGGTATTACCAATTGAAGTATAATATTGCTGGTTTCGCTCCAGATATCCTCCCCTTCAGGCTCGTTAAGGCTAACCCCAACGGTTGAAGCGAGGTAACCAGTATTTGGGTTGGCTGTCAGTTCGCTTATTGCTGGTGGTTCCTGTCCCACTATAATCAGGTCACCGCCTTCACCGCCTTCACCGCCTCCTCCTGCCGATGGCGGATTTTCGGCCATACCTACCGGCACACAACAGGCAATG
>DUMX01000013.1 GCA_012839665.1 Gelria sp. | reverse complement strand
GGATACAGGTAATTTATGAGTTGGATGTTAATTTCGTAGTTTAAACTTCTTAGAAATTTTAATTTAAGCAGCGTTTGAAAAGTATCGGTTTTGTCCCAGCATTACCTTAATTATTTCACTAATTGGATCACGTCTTTACACGTCTTTAAAGGTCGAGCTTTCATGCTTATGCTCATAATATGGCAGAAAAACACACTAAAAACAAGGCCCGTTTCTATCCAGGTTTGTTATCCCCTATTGCTTTTGCTAAAATTTTGCCGGGTTGGCAATATTCCGATAAGCTTTAGGGGTAAGGGGATATTCTCCCTTGCTATTCTACAGTCGCCGCGTGTCGATTAATGGAGGTGTTACTTATTTACGTAGTTTATGGATATGTCGAATTGTATTTGCCCTATTGTTCCTCTCTTAAGGAAAAACGAAAAACAGTTCATGGAATAGTATCGCGGATTAGAAAACGCTTCAATGTATCAATTTGCGAGGTTGAATTTCATGACCTCTGGCAAAGAAGTGGTCTGGGGTTCTCGGCAGTTAGCCATAATAGCCCTGGGATAGGATTAATTACCAATTCAATTAAAGAGACTTTTCTCAATTACTCTGCAGATACCGAAATTACTGTTTTTGATTACAACATTATAAATCGCCCAAAATGTCAAGAAATGTAAATGTAAATAATTACTAGGATATTTTGGCAGGAATGCACTTTATTGTGTAGAATTTTGGTGGTGCTTACTTTTCTGTAAGAAAAGATATTTTAAGGAAAGGAAGGATTAAAAGTGAAAAGAGTAAGCACCAAATTGCGCTGGTTTACGTCATTGTTTCTGTTAGCATTTATTTTGTCAACAGTTTTGGCGGTACCACTGCCAGCGCAGGCAAGTTCCTCGCAGAAGGTAGTAATAGCCAAGGGCACGGTTTATGCCACTAATATGTACATAATTAGAAGCGGGAAACCGGGCCCCGTAGTCATGATAGTCGGAGGGGTACATGGGAATGAATCCGCAGGATACATAGCCGCAGGAAGAATGATTAATACAAATATTAAGAAGGGTACTCTAATTGTTCTACCGCGGGCTAATAAACGGGCAATTGACCGTAATGTCCGTTATTATAAAGGCCACGGTGATTTGAACCGGGATTTTCCTACCAGTAAATATGGTACACCTGATGGTACTCTGGCTAAAGCTATCTGGGCAGCAGTAAAAAAATACGATGTTGATTATTTAATGGACATGCATGAGGGTTATAATTACAGTAAACTGAAGTCGAGTTCATCGGTTGGCCAGTCATTAATCTATTATCCTGCGAGTTATTTTCGTTCTATGGTAAATTCGATTATATACAGACTCAATAGCAATATCAGTACTAGTTATAAAAAGTTCTCTTTGCTACGTTATCCGGCTAAGGGTAGTTTAACCCGAGCAACCGGACAATATCTGGGATGTAAAAGTTTTATTTTTGAAACCTGTACTAAGCAGAAGCTTTCAACCCGAATATATTATCAACAAAGAGCAGCGAAAACCCTGCTTAGTAAACTTAATATGATTTAGGTTTTTAGCGAACGATATGGGTTCGCCTTACTTGGGCTGAAGTAATAATTCTCCCTTGACGAGGATTATTACTTCGAGCCGGGTTATTACCCCCCCGGGTTGGTGTTGCCGATACCCGGGTTTGGCTTCTACTGTTGCTGGTTCTAATCCTTCTACTACCGCTTCTGGGACTAACTCGAGTTGCTGTTGGAGAGCGAGTCTGGCTAATGCTACTACGTTGAGAAGAATCACTGCTACTGCGAAGAGGCCTTCTGCGGGTAGGTTTAAGTTTCCAGGCTTTACGGAAGTCAGACTTTTCGTTCCAAGTTAAATTATTAAAAATTAATTCGGGTATGATTTTTAGCTCTTCCTCATACTCGAAATACATTTCAGTCTTTTTTATATCTGCCCACAGTTCAGGGAAAACAGGGCGTAAGAAATCCTGATTACCACTATAAAAGGCTTTTTGGGCTTCTACCGAATTAAGGAAATTTTTAGATAACATATAATAAGAGCTAGCTATTATTTTTGCCAAACATAAAACGGCAGTAGTAATCTCCTGGGAGACCAGCCAACTGGCTGGAGTACGATATTCAAATCCACCGTAATCTTTAACTCGGTAATCTCCCAGGTAGCCATAACGCCGACGCCGTCGGGTTGCTGGTACCGGTTCTTCAATTAGAAAGATAGGTATAGCAAGATAATTGTCCAGAGCACGTATTAAATGTGCTGTAAGCTGGATGTTACTAAAATGTATATGGCCACCAATGGAGTAAGTTCCCCCTGGTTGACTACCTGCCAGCCATTTTATATTTTGGTAAGGTGCCATTCGATTGGCCTGATCCAGTGCCTGTTTTATATTATTACTTAATCTTAAGGGGCAGAAGCTTGGGTTAGGCCTAATTTCTGCTACGGGTCGTTGTTGACGGCTCGCCATACGGATATTGTCACAGCCTACCACACCATCACGAGGAAAAAACCGAGAAGCTGATAGCAGGCGGTTAGATTTGGAATTAAATATCATGAATTCCGGGTCTGCACCTAACTTTACGTTTATGGTTGGTAATAATTTATCTAGTTCACGAATTTCATCTATCCGGTTCAAAATCCGTTTTAAATCCCGTTCCCTTAGTATTGGCGAGGGCTCAACTCCGATTACTCTCAGGCGCCGTCGGGTAGTATAAGCCAGGCGTATCAGACCTATATCCAGGCCCAAAATAAGGAATATTCTTTTGGCCAGTTCAGATAGTTTACGATTTTCACTTTCTCGAAGATACTTGGGTTTATATTTACGGTCATGGTAAACGAGACGAATCGATAGTATATCCAGGTTACATATTAAGATCTCGTAACTTCGAATAAGTCCCTCTTCATTATTAATCAAGTAAATATTATTGGCCTTTAATATCTCGGTCAGGGTTTCTTCATCGAGACAATTATTTATTGCCTGAAGGGTATTCAAGCTTTTTCGAGTCTTAGATTCCGAATCTGGAATTTTGATTAGTAGATGGTTTAACCCGTTTATGCGTATTTCATCAAGCGTTATCCGATCATATATTTTATCTAAAAAAGACCACAGCTTTTCTGCACTTGCATTTTGTTGGTATATCAATTGAAGCTCCATTTATAAACTACCTTCCTCTAGTCAGGTTTTCGTTAACGTAAATGAAGTAATCCATCAAATTTTGCCAGTGAGTGGTACGTATATCATTTTCATCAAAGCTAGCGGGTTTAGAGTTTATTTCAATAATCCACAGGCGGCCATTTTTATCTACTCCGATATCCAGGGATAGTACAGCTAGTGAAAGTCGGAGTTTCTTTTCTAGTACTTCCGGAATCACTGACCTAATTTGCTCTAATTGCTCATCAACCTGTCTACGAGTCAGGCTATTGTAGCCAAATACTGCATTCATTACGTTATTGTAGGAGGCTGCATGACCACCATTAGGAATGTGAGTGACAAAACGATTTTTACCTGCTACTCGGACAGCAACCCCGGTAAGCACCCATTCCCCTACCCCGTTTTTCTGGAACTGGGTCCTAAGGTCAAAAATTTGTCCTTTATACCTGGCCAGGTCTATGCCTCTTTGTACTAGATAGGCAGTTCCTGATAAGTACTGCAGTTGGCGATACAGAGAATTAGGGGAAGAGCATTTTTTCCAATTCACCCCCCCTTTTTTAGCTACTGCATAAGCGAATCGGTTATTAGACAAGCGTTTAACCTTGATAATGCCTTTCCCCAGGCTGCCATAGTTGTACTTTAAGAATACTGCAGGGTATTTTGTGACCATAATGGTTAGGGATTTACGGTTGAAACGGAAAGTTTCTGGCAACCATTTAGCGGTACTTTTATTAGTTCGCAGGGCTTTATATACTTCCCATTTGTTTAAGAAGCGAGAATTAAACAGGTAGATTGATGGGTCTCGTTCAAATTTTCGCAGTAGTTGCCTGATGTGGCTTTGTGATTCTATGTTTCGGAACCGAATGCGGTTATAGATAATGTTAGGAAACGGGAATACCCCTCTCCGCCAATGTCGTCCGGTCCATACGAATCCCTTTATTCTTCTTCTGCGCCAGTCAACTCCCCGGGCAAAAAAGAAGTAGATGAAGATGTTTCGGTTGTTACCATATTCAACCATTTCTTTGAATAATCTAGCCTTTTCTCCACCAGGAAGCCCTTTTTTGTTAGCTGTTGTTAATACTCCCACTGTTACAGGAGGGGGAGGTTTCTTCTCATGCTGATTAGGTAAAGTACTGTTATACAAATGACCTGACGGTCCTGGAATGCGATTCAGCCTGACCACCCCTTTAGTTTTAGTTAATGCATAATATGACTAATGCTAACAGTGAGTGTCAGGATGACATTTTTTATTAAAATAAAAACACCGGCTAACAGCCAGTGTTTCCACGTTTCCAAGGGTAAATAAAATTTATGCATTTTAAATCGTTTTGTTTACGGGGCACACATACCTTTTCCCCTGCTAGCAGCACTTTATTTTTATTAGCTACACATTAAATCGAAAATGGACGATGTCACCGTCTTTGACTACATATTCTTTACCTTCTAAACGGAATAATCCCTTCTCTTTTACAGCATTCATACTACCTAAATTTTTTAAGTCTTCACACTCAACTACTTCCGCGCGAATAAATCCTCTTTCTATATCAGAATGAATCTTTCCGGCAGCCTTTCGCGCTACTGTACCTTCCTCAATAGTCCAGGCTTTAACCTCGTCTTCACCGACAGTAAAAAATGATATGAGACCCAGGCGGCTGTACATACTTTGAGATATTTTTACTATACCTGATTCTTCTATGCCCAGTTCCTTCATAAATATTTCTTTCTCATTACCCTCAAGTTCAGCCAGTTCCCTTTCAATGCCTGCCGATATTTCAACTACCGGCAAATTTCGATGGGCGGTATATTCCAGTACCTGTTCCCTTTGCTGGTAGGCTTTGCTAATAAGGTCATCTTCGGAAATATTAAGACAGATAAGTATCGGTTTGGTAGTTAAAAACTGATAGGATGCCAATATGTCCTGTTCTTCGGAATCTAGCGGTACAGCTGCCAGTGGAATCTCTTCTTCCAGGGTTTCCTTTAACCTTTCCAGGAGTCTTAGCTCGCTTAAGAAGTTGTTTTTTTTCTTATTAGCATTAATCCGGTCAATTCTCTTTTCTATCAAATCTAAATCTGCCAGCAAAAGCTCGTAATTAATCGTTTCTATATCCCTAATTGGGTTAATCTCATTATTTAGTGTTGGTGCAGCATCGTTTTCGAAAACTTTTACTACGTGTAACAGCGCATCAGCTCGACGTACAGAGTCCAAAAAAACGCTCGCCGTTTTTTCCGCTCCGGGAACTAATCCCGGGATATCTATTACCTCTAGCTGGGCGTAAGTGGTTTTTTTAGGTTTATACATATCAGAGAGAAAATCTACTCGGCTATCTGGAATTCGTGCCATACCCAAATTGGCACGGTGGCTACTATGATTCTTATCACTGCTTTCGGTAAGCAATTCGAATACAGTAGTTTTACCAACCAGGGGTAAGCCTATTATCCCAAGTTGCATTTTTATCATAGTCCTTTCATTAGAATATATTAACCCGTCATGTATGCCAGGCACCGGGCAGACATATGGGTCTGCCCCTACAAAAAAATATTATAATAAATTTCAGTGTTATTCATAAGAAAGCAGTGTATTCAGTGTTAAAAAATTCTATTTCCATACACGGCTACGTACGAAAACCCGGTGCTCAGCCCCATCTTTAACCCGATTGATGGTAATTAATACTGCTGAGTGCCGGGTAGGTTTACATAATTATTAATATTGTAAACCATTGCTTGGCGGATTCACCTGAGGGTTATTTCTGATAATGCAAGTATCAGAAACAAACCGGTAACTGCCACACTTATAACTAATAATATAATTCCCCCGGTACTACTGAATTGGTACAGTCTTCCGGCATTACCGATATTAAAGAAAAACAAGGCTACAGCCAGGACTAGAAGTAGTATGGTAAAAGGGGGTGCTCCTGACCCCGGGTAAAAAATTGCCAGGTAAAGAGCAAAAACAACCAGGAAGATTATGTTTAAGCGAAATAGTAAACGATAGAAATTATCATCCTGCATATTTTCACCCTTGATTTCAGGGTCCATAGCATCCATATCAAGATGCTCAATGTCTTTTTGTGATTTATCTGCTATTGACTGCAGCATACTATCAAATGCTTCTTCTACCGGGGTAATCCCATAAAAGCCCTTGCTGGTTTTAATGTAAATAAAACCATTCCAGGGATTAGTAGCATACATTCGAGCTACCCCCATTCCTTTAGCAGCATATAGTCCCACCATATATCCGGGCCAGCTCATGCCAAATAAGGAATAGAGGTTGCTCTTACCTTCGACTTTAATAATATTTTCTATCTCCTGCCAGCCGATATGTATCCTTCTTAATCCCCAGGTTATTACCAGACCATCATCTTCAATACGATAACCTAAGTTAAACGCACTGAGGAGCAAAAACACATATATAAACAGAAACAGATAGGCGGGTATATACAGCAGTACTTTTAGAGTAGTATCTTCCGGACTAAGTGAGTATCCTATCCCCCAGAAACAAAAACCAAAAACCACCAAACCCATTAATATTCCGAAAATAATTCCCGGAGCCTTTTTAACCATTCTATTCACCCCTTAAATATTTAAGGCCTTACTCTATTATCTATCCTTGGCCTGTTTTAGTACTCATAAAAACCACGACCACTTTTTTTACCATAGTAACCTGCCCTGACCATAGTTGAAAAAAGCGTATGCGCGCGGTACTTACTATCTCTAAATTCATTAAAAAAGATCTCCAGGGCAGAATAAATAGTATCCAATCCTATGCTATCTGCTAATTCCAATGGCCCTTCCTTCATTCCGGCTCCCATTTTCATGGCTAAATCGATTTCATCTCGGGTTGCTATTCCATCTCCGTAAATAAATATGGCTTCATTAATATAGGGTATAAGAATACGATTTACGATAAAACCCGGACTTTCACGTTTGAGTACTACATATTCCTTGCCAATAGCAGCAAGAAAGTTGGTAGCAATAGCTACAGTATCGTCTGATGTTTCCAGACCTCTTACCAGTTCTACCAGAGGGCGGTTAACTACGGGATTTAAAAAGTGCATTCCTAAAATTTTTTCCTGTCTTCGAGTAGATGCAGCTATTTCGGAAATAGATAAGAACGATGTATTGGTAGCTAAAACCGTATGAGCTGGACATATGTTATCTAGTTCGGCAAAAATCTGTTTTTTAACTGCCATGTTTTCAACTACTGCTTCAATAACTAAATCAGCTTGTTGAAGCTCAGACAAATCAGTTGTCCCGTAAATTCGGTTCATAATCTTATCTTTGTTTTCTGGGTCAGTTTTATCGAGATTGTTTTCAATAGTCTGTAAGCCATCTTTTACCAGGCTCATCTGTAAATCTCGTAAAATTACTAAATATCTTGCCTGAGCAGTTACTTGGGCTATACCTGCTCCCATTAGGCCAGCGCCAAGAACTGCCACTTTTTCTACCATGATTGGCCCCTTCCTGATATCATGGCTGATATCCAAGCTTCTTCCCTAAAAATCCCCGAAAGTAATGCCAATAGACCGTGCTGCATCAATTAATTTACTTTCTACGGGTACCTTTCGAATCTCTTTAATAGCTTCTCGTAAATCTACGGTGGTTATTTTATTACCCTGCAGACTAACCATACAGCCGTATTTACCATCCATAAATGCTTCGGTAGCTGCTACCCCATAGCGAGTAGCCAGGATCCGGTCATAAGGCGTAGGTCCACCGCCCCTTTGCAGGTGACCCAATACTGTAACTCTGGTTTCTATTTCAGGAAGCCGACTTGAAACCTCCTCCGCCACTTTTTGTCCGATGCCCCCTAGCCTTACGGGGTCATGGCTAGTTGGTACAAAGTTTTGCACTACCATTTCTCCACCTTCAGGATGGGCGCCTTCAGCTACCACAATAATACTAAACTTTTTCCCCTGGCGGAAACGCTGTGCTATTTTGGCTATTATAGCATCAAGGCTGTATGGTATTTCCGGTATTAAAATAACATCAGCGCTACCGGACATCCCGGCATATAGAGCAATCCATCCGGCGTACCTGCCCATTACTTCTAATATCATAACCCGGTGGTGAGATTCAGCTGTAGTATGCAGCTTGTCCAGGGCATCTGATGCTGTATTTACTGCGGTAATGAAACCGAAGGTAATATCTGTGGCTAATAAATCATTATCAATAGTCTTGGGGACCCCAATTACATTAATTCCTTTTTCACTAAAAAATTTATAAGCTATATTAAGGCTTCCATCTCCACCTATTATAATCAAACCATCCAAATCCAAATGTTTAATATTACTTACGGCCCGGTCCGATTGGTCGGTAGCTTGCAGTTCGCCCTGAATCATAGTCATAAAGTTAAAAGGATTGTCTCGATTACTGGTTCCCAGAATAGTTCCACCGGTATGACCGATACCTGATACCGCACGTAAATCTAGTTGTCTATAGTTATTTTCCACCAGGCCACGGAAACCGTCTATAAATCCGATAACTTCCACGCCATATTTTAGTACAGCAGTTTTGGTAATTGCTCTTATGACTGAATTTAACCCTGGGCAATCTCCGCCCCCGGTTAATATTCCTATGTGTTTAATTTCCCGCATAGTATCTAACCCTCCTTACCTATAGTATGGCCTATAAAACCGGTCTATTACAAACTTGTTTCAAGTAATAAGGTGGGATAACCACCCTACAATAATTTTATTTAATCTATTCTGCACTAAAGGCTGATTTCCTTCATATTCTCGTTTATTATATATGGTTATTAACATCCCTACCGCCTCCTTGTACGCTGCTTACGCTTTTTAGTTGATGAAACCGTATTAACTTTAAAGCCGGCCAGGTAAGTGGCATAGGCCAGCGGCCTTTTAAAGGTGTTTCTAACTATATTCATAGAAAACACAGTGTCCGTAGTTTTTCTGGGCTTGGAATTTACTTCAATTAAATATAAGTGTCCTTTTTGGTCAATTCCTATATCCAGACCTAATTCGCCAAATGTACTATTACTGACAGTTTCCAGGGTACTTGCTACCAATTTACATAATAGGCGTATTTGTTCGTTTTTTGATTTAATGAGGTCTTCTGTTTTAAATAAATAACGTAGGACTTTGGAACTCTTTTCTACCCTTCCCCCGCTACTTAAATTTGAAATACTACTACCCCGGGGGGCTATACGGCAAAACTTCTTACTAATTAGCCATTCGCCCCGACCATTTTTTTGGTAAATAATGCGTAAATCAAAAGGAGAACCTTTGTATTTGGCCAGGTTCAGACCCTGTTGTACGATATAATGCCTGTCATCCCTTAGTTTTTTAGTTTTCCTCATTAGTTCGGCTGGGCTGCTAGCCTGGTTATGAATACGCCTGCTTCTGTAGGCAACATATTTTAGTTTCCCCTTGCTAGCACTAACCTTAATTATACCCTTGCCCAGGCTACCATTGCTGGGCTTCATATACAGGACTCGGTATTTCTGTAACATTTTCTGCAGATTATGGTTATCTAACTCGAGAGTTTCAGGCAGGTAATTAATTAGCAGAGGATTAGTTAAAAGTATCTGATGAACGTTCCATTTATTAAAATAATGGGGATTAAAGTAATGTAAATAAGGCAGCTTCATCAGCCTGTTTTTTGCGTATTGCACATTGTTACGGGCCTCTGCCGTTCTACTGTGGATGCGGTCGTAAACCACATCTGGAAGTGGGTAAATAGATGATTCCCAGCGTCCTCGATACTGGGAAAACTGCTTATATACATAACCTCTACAAGTCTGGTTAGCCCAGTTTATGCTACCGGGAGTAAAAAGATATATTTGCCCGGGAAAAGTTTTACTGATAATACTTAAATAGATTAGCTCTGCCTGCAGGCTGCGTGGGTCCAATTCTTCCCGGTTGGGACCGGGAATAAAGGTGGCCAGTATTCCAATAGTAGGGCCCAGGTGCAGCATTTTTTCCTCGGTTTGATAACGTATTTTCATACCTTTTCTTTTTTTAATACGCAAAGCTCGAATTAATTCCGGTGAAAGGATATAGCCTTTTTCGCTATTATCACGTATGATAAGTTTGCTCTTAACTTTCAGGCTTCCCACCCGAACAAATATTGATGGTTGTACATCTATTCCCAGCTTGGTAACCAGGTTATGTGATATGGAAATACTCCCTACAGTTTTCATTAAATCTAATACCTCTCCTTTTACTTAGAATCCGGCCAGATACCTGGCATATAATAGTGGAGTTTCTATAGATTTTCGGCGTGTCTCGGTTTCACCAATTAATGAAAATACAAATCGGGCTGGACGCAAGTTGGCTTCAATAAACCATACTTGTCCATACTTATCAACTCCTATGTCTATTCCTGCCTCCCCGCAATTACCCAAATGCTCTTCTATGCCAATAGCTGCATGCAGAGCAACGAAAATAATGGTATTTATTATCTGGTTTACCTGCTTCTCGCTATTAAAACTCTTTTTTAGAACTGTTTCTACTTTCATAGCCTTGCCGCCACAACTTATGTTACTAGTTATAGCGCCCGGTTTTCCCACCCGGCAGGCCATTCCAGTAACTTTCCATCTGCCGTTGTGCTCCTTTTGTACCATAACTCGAATATCCACTATTCCCCCCTTATACCGTAGGAGATTGATTTCTGTTTGAACTAGATAAGTCTTACCTGCCATAACCGGGCGCAACTTTTTTCGCAATTGCAGTAAATCGTTGGCAGTCCCTTTGCATAATCTACCATTACAGTGATATTGATAGTGGTAACCCGGGGATTTTTGACTTCTATTTACCCGAATAATATTTTTCCCCTGGGTCCCATTAACTGGTTTGAGATAAATGGCACGGTGTTTCCGGGCCATTATTTCAACCTGGCGAAAACTATTAATTAACCTGGTCTCGGGCAAATATGGCTGTATATCTGGGTTTTGCTTAAATAAACGGTATGCTTCCCACTTACCTACCATTTGCGGATTAAGAATCTTTATCCCCGCCTGTTTTAGTCGACGTCGGCTATTAGCCTGATTGGAGACATAAAATTTACTGCGGGGATAAACGACATCAGGTAGCGGAAATTTTCCCCGCTGCCACCCATTTTTGTTATGATAATATCCATTAATTGTTTTCTTATTCCAGTCTATATCTGTGAAATAGAAGGCAAAGCATATCTGTCCCAGTGCCCGACTACAAGTCATAATTTCCTGGAAAAAAGCAGTTTGGCTTCCGTATGGTCTGTTTTTGCTGTTCATTTTGGGAGCAACTATTCCTACCACGGGTCCGATATGAATTTTATTCTGATTGAAACTAACACCATATTTCCGATTTTCTTGAAGGAACCACTTTTTTATTAAAGACGGGTTCATATATATGCTGTTTTGGGTTAAACGTGATGTGCTAATTTTGGCCTTTAAATTTTTTTGGTTTTTCCCAACATTTAATATCACCATTTGTTTGTAGTCCAAAACAACAAAGTGAGTAAGATTAGCACCGAGCACTATGTTACCCTGATCTAACTGGGGTTCTGCTATTATATTTACCATCAAAAAATCATGCATTTTATTTGTCTCCACCGTTAATGTTTTGTATCATATCATATGTAAAGTAGCTAATATTTGCTAATGCTTTTGCCTGTTTTTTAACTCACCCCCGGCCATAGGTTTCTATAAACAGACCGAAAAGGAGATAAAAGTAGATGAAGTTAGTCAGCGCTTGTTTATGTGGAATTAATTGCAAATATAATGGAAAAAACAATATTAACCTTTATTTCATGGAATTAATGCAGGAAGGCGCTGTAATTCCGGTATGTCCAGAACAGTTAGGTGGGTTGCCGACTCCCCGGTTGCCTGCAGAAATAAATGCCGGTTCAGGTCAGGATGTACTGGCAGGCAATAGCAAGGTAATTAATAAAAACGGTGAGGATGTAAGCGATAACTATATTAGGGGTGCTTATGAAACGTTAAAGATTGCGAAGCTGGCAGGCGTAGAAATTGCTATTTTAAAGAGCCGCAGTCCTTCCTGTGGAAGCAAGTATATTTATGATGGCAGTTTTAGTTATAAACTTCGCCAGGCTGATGGAGTTACAGCTGCACTCTTAAAAGAAAACGGTATTCGGGTAATGGATGAAGATGAATATATGGAAAAGGGAGAGTGCCTGGAATGAGAGCTATTAGTCTTTTCTCTGGGGGTCTTGACTCCCAACTGGCAGTAACCTTGATTAAGAAGCAGGGTATTGATGTTCTGGGGATAAACTTTGTTACTCCGTTTTTTGGTGGTAGCGGACGGACTACCCAGGCAGCTAAGGACCTGGGTATAGAACTTCACAATATTGATATCAGCGCTGAATATATACCTGAGGTTCTTAGTAACCCCGTCTACGGCTTTGGTAAAAATCTTAATCCTTGCATAGATTGCCACGGTTATATGTTAAGGAAAGCGGGCGATTATATGAGCCGGGTAGACGCTTCTTTTCTAATTACTGGAGAAGTAGTAGGTCAAAGACCCATGAGCCAGAACAAATCTGCCCTTAATGCAGTAGATAAGTTGTCTGGTTATCGAGGTTTTATCGTCAGGCCACTGTCTGGTAAATTATTACCTCCTACAGAACCGGAGATACGGGGTTGGATAGAACGGGAAGGTTTATTAGATATCAGCGGACGCGGGCGTACCCGGCAGATAGAGTTAGCGGAACAGTTCGGTATTACGGATTACCCTTCCCCGGCTGGAGGATGCTTGCTAACGGAGCAGAATTTTGTGCGCCGATTAAAGAAGTTATTGGAAAAAAATAAAGCCCCTGGGCAGGATGAATTGGAAATTTTAAAAGTGGGGCGCCATTTTGTTGTAGGCATTGATAAATTACTGGTGGTAGGCAGGAACCAGTCGGAAAATCGAAAATTAGAGGAAGATGCTCGGTCAAGTGATTGGCTTATAAAGGTTACCAATCGTCCTGGCCCTATAGGTTTACTTCGTTATAGTCCGGATTTTGATGAAGAGTTAATAAAATACTCTGCCGCTATTGTTGCCCGCTATAGTGATGCCAAAAACCTGAAGCAAGCACAGGTAAAAGTATACCATCCTGGGGAGGGAGACTTATCCATTCTAGAAGTACCTCCTCTAAAGCCCGAAGAAGTACCCCCGGCAGTATAGGGAATTCAAAATTGAATTACTCGAATATACTTAAATCGATTTGTTCGAACATAGCCTGGTAACCGCTGGTGCTAGGGTGACCCCCATCGGCCAGTAAGAGGTCACTACGAACATTGCCGTTTTCATCATAAAAGGCAGCGGCAAAGTTTATCACCTTAAGACCATGTTCATTGGCATAATCCAACATCCACTGGCGAATTCTGGAGACGAGTTTTTCCCAATAAGGTTCATCTACAGCAGTAGGTAAACCCAATATTACTTCAATCCCTGCTTCCTCTGCTTTTTCTATCATCTCACGCAGGTTCCAGCTAATACGGTCAAATGATTCCCCACAGATTACATCGTTAATTCCTCCCATAATAATCACATGAGTCGGATTATAGCGTAAGACTGAACGCTCAAAACGCCTGAGCATACCAGTCGTAGTATTACCATTTATACCCTGATTAATTACTTCTGCGTCCAGAACCTGAGCTAGCATAGTTACCCAGGACGTCCGGGGACCAAAGGGGAAACCGTAGGTAATACTATCACCCAGGCAGACAATTTTCATTTTCTTTACGGTATCAGTCACTATATCACTTCCTAAAATAATGCTTATCCCCCCAGGTCTGCTAATCATACGCAATCACTAATGAAAATAGTAGCCAGGGGTTAAGTTAATTAATATCTTCTTATCTAGCTTGATATAAACCGGGCTCTACTTCTTCTACCCTATCTTGTTGAATAAGTCGTTCTAGATGCTTGAGTACCATTAATTTTTCCCAGAAAAGAACAAATGGAGTGGGGTGGTATTTATAAATTAAATGCTGGTCTGCAATTTCACCCAAATCTGCAGTCCGTAAAGTCAAATATTTGTATATCCTTTCCTCTCGTTTATATATACGGTTCTTGAATTCAGTTAACCTGGGTATAGGATCATCATAAACCTGGTTGGTGTGACAGGAAACTATTTTTTTGGGTTTAAGCCCCATTACCCGCTCAATGGAGTTCAACATATCACCCGGATTGGCAAATACTTCTCCATACCAGGGACCTGCTTTAGTCAGGCAAATATCACCGGAAAACACCAATTCCTCTTCCGGGAACCAAAAAACACAGTGACCGGCAGAATGACCTGGAGTGTGCAATGCCTGTACCTGGGTATGGCCCAAATCAAAAATTTTTTGATCCTCAAATGTATGGTCCACCTTCTCTAACCCTTTATATTGTTCCTCACCCATACCTAATATCGTGCCTGATTCTGCAAAATCATATCCTGGCATTAGTTCCGTCCAGCGATCAACACAATTATAATGAATAATGGCTTCCAGGTTCTCCAGTGCCGGGTAGTCCAGTTCATGAATGTATTTTTGAGCCTGAGGAAAATACGCATTACCCCGGACATGGTCAATATGATGATGAGTATACAGAACCAGGTCGGTACTATCTGGTTTTATTTCCTCCAAAGAATTGCGGTTGGCACCAGTATCAATAATAGTCCTAACATCATCATCGATAAACAGACAATTACAATAGGTAAAGCCGGTTTCACTGATAACCAGGCTTAACCGGTCGCTAATTTTAAGCAGCACAATTTTCTCCCCCTTAAAAATGCAGCTACTTTATATTAAATTTTAGAGCTGTATATATTATCTAAGGGCGGTCTTTTATATATATCTCTGACCGCCCCGCCCTTTCAATATTATTGATTAGAGCTCTTTTCCAACTTGCGGATAACATCATTTAATTTATTAATATTATCACCATAACCGGCCCAGTCACCTTCCCGCAGACGCTGGTTAGCCTTGTCATAGTACTGCCGGGCCAATTTAGCCAGTTTAGCTATATCGTCACTGCCAGCATCTGCTATTTCAGGTGTTTGGCTATCCACTTCGGTAGTTGGTGGTGTCGGTTTTTTATCAAACAGCCTGGTCAATGCCTTATCCAGCGTAGTTTCCATTACTATTTCATCATCAAACCCGGCAATAACCCGTTTTAATTCAGGTATTCGGCTATTCTCTGCCTGCAAGTATAGTGGTTCCACATATAATATAGAATCATCCATAGGAATAACCAGAAGATTACCGCGATATACTCGTGAGCCCTGCTGATTCCATAGGCTCAGCTGTTGGGAAATATCCGTATCCTGGTTAATCCTCGATTCTAGTTGTTCCGGTCCGTAGATGGTTTCCTGTTTGGGGAAATTATAGACTAATAATTTTCCATACTCATCTCCATCCATCCGTGCACACATCCAGGCAATCATATTGGGCCGGCTTTTAGGAGTAAAAGGTAGCATTAATATATATTCGGATTTATCCGCTTCCGGTAAACGCATGACTATATAATAAGGCTCCATGGTCTGTTGTTCACTATTTACAATTTCTTTTGGTATCAACCAGGGGTCTTCTTTGTTATAAAACACATAAGGGTCAGTCATATGATAGGTCTTATATATTTGCGCCTGCACCTGGTAAAGATCTACCGGATACCGTATATGAGCCTTAAGGCCATCGGGCATATTTTCTAAGGGTTGATACATACCCGGGAATATTCTTTGGTAAGTTTTTATTATCGGGTCTGAAGGATCAGCCACATAGAAGTTTAATTTACCGGTATAAGCATCACAGGTTATTTTAACTGCATTACGCAGATAATTATTTCCCTGTTGGTCAAAAGGCTGTGCGTAAGGATACCTGTTACTGCTGGTGTAAGTATCAAGCATCCAGAATAATTTACCTTTATCGTCGATGACTATATAAGGGTCACCATCAAAAGCCAGATAAGGGGCAATTTTTTTAGCTCGGTCAAGAATGTTACGGTTCATCAACACCTGGCTATCGTTGCTAATATCAGTGGAGAGTATCATTTTATAGTCTTTGAGTACCCAGCTTAATAATAACCGGCGACCAAAAGAGTTTATTTTTATTCCATTTTTACCTTCATAAGTGGAATAAACATTAGTGTCTCCTTCTGGATAATCAAATTCTTTTTGTTTGGTATTAACCATTACATAAGAGTCGGTACGTTCACCAAAGTATATCTCCGGCCGGGTTATCTCTAATGAAGTATCAAAACGTGGAGGTATATCTTTTATAAAGAAATGCGGGAAGCCTTCCTGAGCTACCTCATTAACCGGACTGACAACAACTCCATACCCGTGAGTGTACATCAATTTCTCGTTAATCCAGGTTTTGGCCTCTGGATTAAGATTGTTCTGGTCCAATTCACGGGCAGAAATCATTACTTGACGGTATTTACCATCAATCATATAGCGGTCAATGTCCATGTCATGAAATACATAATAAGGCCTGAGCTCTTGTAGGCTTTTATAGGTATCTGTTAATGGTTCCCAGTCCCACAGTCTGATATTAGTTATAGTGTCCTGATTATTAGGACTCTTAATGTCAAGGTCATAATCCACAGTAAAATTGCGGTTCTGAACTTTATCCAGGCCATAAGCCTGGCGCGTATATTTGATAGCTGCCTGGATATAAGGCTTTTCCCGGTTGAACTCATTAGGTTGCACTACCAATTTCTGCAGCACTGCCGGATAAATGCCATTCATTACTATAGCCAGCACTATCCAGGCCCCAATGCTAAACAATATCCAGTTTAGTTTTTTGATAAAGATATTGGCCAGTATAACTATAGCTACAACTATGGATACGAAAAGTAATACTTTATAAGCCAGTAGTTTCGCGTGAACATCTGTATAGGTAGCCCCGTAAACAAGACCGCTGGGGGAAAACAATATCTCATAGGCGGATAGTTTATAGCCGATAGCTTTCAGAGCAAAAATAGCAGCTAAAAGAATGGCTACGTGACTTTTAGCGAAGGTAAATTGCTTCCAGTCACCAAACAACAACTCGGTAGATGCATTTAGCATATAGATAAATCCTACTACCACTGTAGTTAAGATCAGGGCTGCCATCAGGATACCGTAAACAAAGCGATAAAAGGTCAGATCAAAGAAATAGAAACCAATATCCTTGGAGAAAATAGGGTCAACTGTACCTACAGAAACTCGGTTGATAAATTGCTGAACAACTATCCAGTTATCAGCTGCGGTTGAACTAATTAATAATGCAGCCAGTATACTGATTCCAAGAAAAACCCACCGGGCCATTTTACCTTGAAGAAATTCTCGGTAAGGGCTCCTTTCCTGATTTAAATAAATGATTTCGCGTCCCTCATCAGTTTCATCAGGTCGTTCATATTCTCCTAGGTGCCTGCGGGTTAACCTGAGGTTAAAGTAAAATAGTAGCAAGGTCAGCAGGAAAACTACCACATAAATACCTACCCGATTGAATAACAGGATTTGAAATACCTTGCTGAAACCTACTGAGTTAAACCAAAGCCAATCGACATAAAGTGCCGTCAAAAGCGATAGAATACCCAGCACAATCAGGAATATTACAAGATTGATCATACCCCTGTTAGATCTGGTGTCCAATAACAAAACCCCCTCCTAATAATTAGAATCTTGCCGTGTACCCGTCAGGGTGAATTAAAATTTACTTTGATAACCGGGTTATCACTATATTATTGCTTTAAATGCTTTAAAATTTATTTTCTTAAGTGTATGTTTTAAGCAAAGTTTCCTTGCGTAAGCTGGGACAAACGCAGCTTTGCTCCAGAGGGAGCTGGCGTAAGAACTCCAGCATAATTTTGGCCATATTTATACTTTCATTATAATATATATC